>JAQVRY010000070.1 GCA_028700795.1 Tissierellia bacterium
AGTCTGCAAGGTTTTTTATTTTACAGTTCTTGTAATAAGCATTTGACAATTTCTTACATTCAATATATTATATTTCTAACTAACATTCCAAAATTGCTGCAATCATTATATTACTCGAACGAGAAGCCCCCACTATTACAAGCTGTGGGAGTATGTCATATGATTCTCAAGGAGGATAAAATTGGGTTACGGGAGTATGTTTGAAAAAGAATTAAATAAACTAATTGAAAGCGAAGATAACATTGAATGCATAAAAGATTTAATTTCCAAAAACATAAGCAATACAAAGCAGAATAAAAAAAATATCGAAAGGCTGTTAGAATTTTCAATGGAAAATCGGCTGTTTAGATCTGAAGCTTGGGGCTACTATTTTATAGGCTGGTATTATCTTGATAATTCTGAATATGAAAATGCAGCAGAAAGCTTTATGATTTCTTATGAGCTTTTTGATAAGCTTAATAATAAATATGAAATAGCGTATGCCTGCAATGGACTGACAAATGTTTATTGTCTGATGGGACAATTTAAATTATCAAATGAATGGGGTCTAAAAGGAATTTCTTTCTGTGAAGAAACGAGAAACAACAAGGCAATGCTTATTCTTCTTATTAATACATGTATTAACTATATTCAAATGGAGTATTATGACAAAGCGTTGGAAATTGTAGAAGGTATAGAAGGAATAGAAGAAATAAAAGGAATAGATTATGAGTTAACAAAAAGCCAAGAAATCTCATACATGTTAGTAAAAGCCGAAATTGAAATAAATATCGGTTGTCCCGGCAAAGCTCTTAAAATCATTGAGCAAGCGATGAAAATAGAGTCAGTTGATGATATTAATTCTGTAAAGTGTGAAATGTTTAAACTTAAGGGCATGGCTTATTTAAAAACAGGTGAATATGATTTAGCTGAAATCCAGTTTGAAAAGTCTTATAATTTTAGCGTTAGATGTGATTTGATATATGAAAAGTGCTCCACCATGCTGCAGTGGTCTAAATTATGCATGTTGACTGAAAATTATGAAAAAGCAATTGATTTATTAAGTCAGATTATTGTTATTAGTTCATCAAATAAGTTTAATCCAATAATGAGAGAAGCATTTCATTCTTTATATTCTATTTATAAAAAACAGGAAGAGACTGAAAAAGCATTGAACTACCTTGAAAAGTATATGAAGATAAATGATGAAATGTATGATTATGAACAAAGTCAGCTTATGGCTGAAATGAATTTAAATAATACAAAACGTGTGGCTGAACAATACAAACAGCTATATAAAAGGACAGAGCTGCTTTCATCCATAGGACAGAGAATTATTTCGAATTTAGATATGAGTTTAATTATTCGCATTATACATGAAGAAATTAGCAAGCTAATTGATGTTGATTATTTTGGAATTGCAGTGTATGACAGTAAAAAAAACCAGTCTGAATATTATTTTATGAAGAACAATAAAATAATTTACAGCACTATAAAATATGATCAGGAAAATACATTAGGAGGATATTGCATTAGGAATAAGGAAGATATTATTATCGGAAACGAAAAGTTAGAATTTCAGAAATACTTATATTCAGAACCTGAACATATTAAAGGATTTGAAGATGAAGGCGATAAAATTTCTTCCATTATATATACTCCTATGATTATAAATGAAAAAGTTGTGGGATTGATGACAGCACAAAGTGAAAAAGAAAATCTTTACGGCAAAGATGAATTGAATATCTTGAAAATTTTAGCAAATTACACTGCAATTGCTGTTGAAAATGTCAAGGTATACAAAGAAATTGAGAATATTGCAACATATGACAGTTTAACAAAATTTTTAACTAAAACAGAAATACTGAAAATAGGGGATAGTATTTACGAAAAAGCAAAGTACAGCAATGATAAATTCACTGTAGTTATGATTGATTTGGATGATTTTAAAATAGTAAATGATACATACGGTCATGTTTACGGAGACAAAGCAATGAGTCTAATTGCTGAAACCATGTCAAAATGCATTAGGAATACTGACTATATAGGAAGATTCGGAGGAGATGAGTTTTTGCTCATATGTTCCGAAACAGGTATAAAAGAAGCCTTATATGTTGCTGAAAGAATAAGAAAAACAATACAAAGCAGTGTATTTGTATTAAATGACGAAATAAAAGTAAGGATGACAACAAGTTTGGGAGTACATGAATATGACGAAAATGACAACTCGTTTACCGATGTAGTAAAAAGAGCAGACCAATGCCTCTATCTAGCAAAAGAAACTAGAAATACCGTTATGAGATAAAAATTCAACCTTTTAATTTAAAAAGCAGGTAAGATTTTACATACTTTTTACAATTAAACGGTTTTTTTTTTACTGTAGAAGTTTATATTTATCTCAAGGACAAAAAATATAAGGAGAAAATAAAAAATGAAAAACAGTAAAATATTATCAATAATAGCATTAGTATTAATGCTGACAATGGTTTTTGTAGGATGTAGTAAAGAGACACCTTCAGGAGATGAAGCGGCTGAGTTTGATTTGAATAAGGATATAACTGTAGTAGCAAGAGATGCTGCTTCCGGAACAAGAGGTGCTTTCCATGAAATAATGAAAATTATTGTTAAGGAAAATGACACAGAAGTAGATAAGCTAGTAGTAGGTGCTTTGGAATTTGATGGAACAGATAAGGTTATAACTGCAGTTGAGGGAGATGAATACGGTATAGGTTATATTTCATTAGGCTCGGTAAGTGATAGAATTAAAGCAGTTTCAGTAAACGGCGTAGAACCTACTGTTGAAAATGTAAAAAGCGGAAATTATACAGTTTCAAGACCATTTTTATTGGTTACAAAAGGAAATGAAAGTGACTTAGTAAAAGATTTCTTAAAATTTACTGAATCCACTGAAGGACAGAAGATTACAAATGAAATGAATTTTATAGGGTATGTGGATTCACCTGCAGATTATACAGCATCAGGTATGTCAGGAACAATTAAGGTGGCTGGCTCAACATCAGTAGCACCTTTAATGGAAAAATTACAGGAAGCATATCAAGAGCTTAACCCTGATGTAACATTTGAAACCCAGGCACAAGGTTCATCACAAGGTATTAAAGCTGCAATTGACGGTTCTTATGATGTCGGAATGAGCTCAAGAGAATTGAAAGAAGAAGAAGCTAAAGAATTAAACAGACATGTACTTGCAATTGATGGTATTGCAGTAATAGTTAATAAAGAAAATCCAAAAAGTGATTTAGCATCAGAAGACATTACAAAAGTATATAAAGGCGAAATCACAAAGTGGTCTGAAGTTAAGTAATGCAAAACATTAAACGAACTAACTTTAGTGAAAATATAATGCAGGCAATTTTCTTTCTGTCTGCATTCATTTCAGTTTTAGCAGTCCTTGCCATCTGCCTCTTTTTATTTATGAGAGGTATCCCTGCTATTGCAGAAATTGGTTTTATGGATTTTATATTTAATGAAAAATGGGGACCTACCAATACACCTGCTTCTTACGGAATACTGTCCATGATTGTGGGAAGTATTTATGTAACAGCAGGGGCAATTGTTATAGGTGTGCCAATTGGTCTAATGTGTGCCATTTTTTTAGCTGAATTTTGTCCGGATAATGTTTATAAATTTGTGAAGCCTGCTGTAAACCTATTGGCAGGAATACCTTCAATAATTTACGGTTTCTTTGGAATGGAAGTCGTTGTGCCCTTTGTAAGAGAAAACATGGGTGGAAATGGGTACAGCATCATGTCGGCTTCATTAATTTTGGGAATTATGATACTTCCTACAATTATTTCAATCAGCGAATCGTCAATAAGAGCTGTGCCGGACAATTATGCTGAAGGCTCGTATGGTCTTGGCGCAACAAAGGAAGAAACAGTTTTTAAGGTAGTTCTTCCTGCAGCGAAATCAGGAGTTTTAACATCAATTATATTGGGTATAGGAAGAGCTGTAGGTGAAACCATGGCTGTTGTTATGGTGGCAGGAAATGCTGTTATGCCTCTTGACAAAATAGAGCTTTTTAAACCAATAAGGACATTAACCACCAACATTGTTACGGAAATGAGCTATGCATCAGGGCTCCATGAGTCAGCTCTCATATCAACAGGTGTAGTACTGTTTGTGTTTATAATAATTTTGAATGCATCTTTAAGCCTTATAAAATCAAAGGCTCAAAGAAATTAAACAGAGGTATAATATGGATAGAAGTATGAATAATTTAAACAAAAGAAAAGCAAAAGCTATGATGTTAAAAGCTTTTGTATGGCTTTGCGGAATATTGACAGTAGGAATTTTAATCTATATACTATTATTTATATTATTAAGAGGAATTCCAAATATTAATCTTAAGTTTTTGTTTGGAGAATATAATTCTGAAACACTTTCAGCTTTTTCATCTATTGTTGCAACTGTTCAAATGATTGTATTGTCACTTTTAATTTCTGTTCCCATTGGTGTATTTTGTGCAATTTACCTTGCTGAATACGCTAAGAGAGGAAACAAAGCAGTAAAAGCAATAAGATTGGCAGTAGACACCTTAGCAGGAATACCTTCAATAGTGTACGGTTTGTTTGGTATGATATTTTTCGTAAATATCCTTGGCTTTAGAACATCGGTTTTATCAGGAATTTTTACAATATCAATTATGATTTTGCCGGTAATTATAAGTTCCTCAGAAGAAGCCATAAAGCAAGTTCCCGATACTTATCGCGAAGGAAGCTTAGGGTTAGGTGCAACAAGACTTCGTACTGTATTTCATATAGTTCTTCCATCGGCAATGCCGGGTATCCTTTCCGGAGTAATTCTTGCAATAGGACGAATTGTGGGAGAGACGGCAGCACTTATATTTACAAGCGGAACAAATGTATTGAAGAACCCATCGCTAAACTTGTTTGCATCACAAAGAACACTAAGCGTTCACATGTATATGCTTGCCAGTGAGGGCTTGCCTCATTCAAGAAACATGGCATTTGCAACCGGATCCATATTGATTATAGCAGTGTTTATTGTGAACTATGCAACAACTAAGCTGGCTGGTAGAATAGGGAGATTAAGCAATGATTGATAAATTAAAAATTGAAAATGTTGATTTATATTATGGAGAATTTCAAGCTCTAAAAAATATAAATATGAATATACAAGAAAATGAAATAACTGCTTTTATAGGACCATCAGGTTGCGGAAAATCCACATTTCTTAAAACATTGAATAGGATGAATGATTTAATTGAAGGTGTTAAAATTACTGGTAAAATCCTTTTGGATGGTGTAGATATATACAAGGATATGGATGCAACTGTTCTTAGAAGGAGAGTGGGAATGGTTTTTCAAAAGCCAAATCCCTTTCCAATGAGTATTTATGAAAATGTAGCATATGGTCCAAAGACACATGGTATAAAGAATAAAGCTAAATTAGATGAAATTGTAGAACAAAGTCTACGCTCTGCAGCCATGTGGGACGAGGTAAAAGACAGACTAAAAAAAAGTGCATTAGGTTTATCAGGGGGACAACAGCAGAGACTTTGTATAGCCAGGGCATTTTCTGTTAATCCTGAAGTTATATTATTGGATGAACCTACATCTGCCCTTGACCCCATATCTACTATGAAGATTGAAGATTTGCTGATAGAAATCAAAAATAATTATACGATAGTAATTGTGACTCATAATATGCAACAGGCAACGAGAATATCTGATAAAACGGCATTTTTCCTTCATGGTGAAATTATAGAGTTTGATGAAACTGAAAGGCTGTTTTCAATGCCTAAGAATAAAAAAACAGAAGATTATATAACAGGTAGATTTGGATAGAAGGAGGAAAAAATGAGATATAGATTTGACCGAGAGCTTGACACATTAAATTTAGAGCTAATAAAAATGGGAAGTTTAATTGAAAATTCAATTGAGTACAGTATTAAAGCACTTATTAACCAGGACTTATCATCGGTTAAAAAGGTTAATGAATTGGAAATTGAAATTGATGATATGGAAAAAACAATTGAAAGTCATTGTCTGAAACTGTTATTGCAGCAGCAGCCTGTAGCATCAGACCTTAGAATTATAAGTACAGCTCTTAAAATGATCACCGATATGGAAAGAATTGGAGATAATGCAGAAGATATTGCAGAAATTGCAAAATATATGATTAATCAGAAGTTCATAAAAGACATTGTTCATATACCACAAATGGCAGATGCAACTATAAGCATGGTAAAAAGAAGTATCGATGCATTTGTTAACAAAGATAAGAATTTGGCTGAAGAAGTATGCAAATCAGATGATATTGTTGATAATTTATTCAATATTATCAAAGAGGAATTAATCGAAAAAATTCAGGAAGATAAAAGTAACGGCGAACAAGCTATTGACTTATTGATGATTGCCAAGTATTTTGAAAGGATTGGCGATCATGCGGAAAATATAGCAGAATGGGTTATATTTTCAATAACGGGAGAACATTAAAATGAGACTTGTATATTGTGTTGAAGATGAGGCAGGTATAAGAGAATTAATTACACTTTCACTTAGCACTGCAGATTTTAAAGTAAAAGGATTTGATGATGCCACATCATTTTATGCTGAACTGGAAAATAAGCTGCCAGATTTAATATTACTTGATTTAATGCTTCCTAAGATTGATGGAATGACAATCTTAAAGAAGTTGAAGGAAAATGACGAATACAAGAGAATACCTGTCATAATTCTTACTGCTAAGTCCTTGGAGTTAGATAAGGTAAAGGGATTGGAATCTGGAGCAGATGATTTCATAACCAAGCCTTTTGGAGTACTGGAACTTATCGCAAGGGTTAAGGCTGTCCTGAGACGTTCTGAAAAGAAGGTTGAAGAGCCACTCCAATACAAGAATTTAGTGCTGAATTATAATAAGAGAACTTTGCATTATATGGATAAGCCTGTAATACTGACATATAAAGAATTTGAATTACTTCATTACTTGATGTTAAACAACGGAATAGTTCTGTCAAGAAATAAAATTCTGCAGGAAATCTGGGGCTATGATTATGAAGGCGAAACGAGAACTGTTGACATGCACATTAAAACCATAAGACAGAAACTTGAGGAAGTAGGTTGTGTAAACTATATTGCTACAGTAAGAAGTGCAGGCTATAAATTAGAGGAG
>JAQVRY010000071.1:0-5276 GCA_028700795.1 Tissierellia bacterium
GTTACAATAAATAGCGATGACCATATTGGGGGAGGTGAATTTAAATGGCTTACAAAATAACTGATGCATGTATAAGCTGTGGAGCATGCGAACCAGAATGCCCTGTAGGTGCAATTTCAGCCGGTGATGACAAATATGAAATAGACGCTGCAACTTGTATTGACTGTGGAGCATGTGCTGGTGTATGCCCTGTGGAGGCTCCTCAACAGGAATAATAAATCAATAAAAGGGACAAGTTAAAGCGTATATGAACGCTTTAATCTGTCCCTTTTATAATGCCCCCCTTTAAGTACAAGGACATTCCTCCTACCACAAAGACTTGCCCTAACTAAGGAGGTGTGTCCCTCCCCAAACGGGGACATTCTTCTATTGGCTTTCTCCAGAGACTCTCTATACAATAGAAGTGTGTCCCCCTTCCTTATAACTTCATGTCATCAATCGTACTTAAGTATTCTTTAATTTTTGATGCAACTTTATTGATGGTCACTTCTTCGAAAGGACTATCTAAATTACCGGCTTTTATAATTTCAAGAAAAGATTTACTGCCACCGATTTCACATATCTTTAAATAGTCTTCCCATGCTTTTTCTTTGTCTTCATTAAACCTTAGCCAAAACTGATAAGAGCAAATTTGTGCAAGGGTGTAGTCGATGTAATAAAAAGGAGATGCAAAAATATGACCTTGCTTAAACCAATATGTACCATTGTCTAAAAAATCATTATCATCATAATCTTTATAGGGAGTATATTTTTTTTCAAGATCTCTCCATGCCTTTTTTCTTTCATCAGGAGTCATGTTTGGAGATTCATAAACAATATGCTGGAATTCGTCAACTGTTACTCCATAGGGTATAAAACATAATGAATCTGCTAAATGGAAAAATTTAAACTTTTCTATATCCTTTTCAAAGAATGATTCCATCCAAGGCCATGTTATGAATTCCATGCTCATTGAATGAATTTCAGCAGCTTCAGAGGTGGGGAAGCTATATTCAGGAGTATCAAAACTCCTACTTTGGTATGCTTGGAAAGCATGACCTGCCTCATGAGTAACAACAGTTATATCATCTTGAGTACCGTTAAAGTTTGCAAATATAAAAGGACTTTGGTAATCATAAAGGTATGTGCAATATCCTCCTGCCTGCTTATTCGGCTTTGTTTCCATGTCAAATAAGTTCTTATCAATCATCATATTTATAAATTCATTAGTTTCAGGAGACAATTCCTCATACATTTTCTTGGCACGCTCCATTATCCATTCCTTATTTCCTTTTGGAGCCGGATTTCCTGACATGAAATTCAATGGAATGTCATAATATTTAAATTCATCAACACCTATGCGCTTTGCCTGTCTTTCTCTTAATTCATTGGAAATCGGAACAATGTAGTTCAATACATGTTCTCTAAAACTTTGAACATCTTTTGAATTGTAATCTGACCTTCCCATTCTTAAATATCCAAGTGGCGTAAAATTATTAAATCCTAATTTTAATGCTATTTGATGTCTAACCTTTACCAATTTGTCATATATTAAATCAAATTTAGCTTCATTTTCCTTGAAGAAACTGCTCCTTTTCTCGTGAGCTTCTTTCCTGACACTACGATCTTTCGATTCCATATATGGCTGCATTTGAGATAAGTTTAATAATTTTCCGTCGTATTCTATCTTAGCGGATGATATGAGCTTATCGTATTCACTTATGAGCTTATTTTCTTCTTGCATGAGGGGAACCGCTTCATCAGAAAATGTCTTTATTTCCATTTCTGCCAAAGTAATAAGCTGAGGATGTATTTTATCTACTAATTCTTCCTTAAATTTTGATTTTAATAGTTGCTTGTAAAATTCAACTCTAAGTCCGTAGAATTTAGGTGATGTCATATCCATATATTCCTTTTCTTTATCGTAAAACTCATCAGCCGTATTGATGGAATTACGGATATACACCAATTGTGCCATAGTCTCAACTTCATTTGACAAAGCATTGATTCTTTTAATGAATGAGTATTGTTCATCAGCAGTTGTTGAGTTTTTAAAACTATTAATCAAATCTAAATACTTTTCTTTTAAAATATCATAATCAGGTCTTACATATTCATATTCATTGAATTTCATAATGCGCCTCGCTTTAAAATTTGGTAAGCTTTCAACTTTCCATATATCATATGGAAGAAAAGACAATTATATTATAACAAAAATTGTTAAATATGCAAGGAATTAGTGCATCAAAAATAACATTGCAGTAGTTTGTTATGATATGTTATAATGAATACTACAAATACAGCAAAGACTTTGGTCTTTGCATCGATAAATGAAGAATAAAGGAAAAATTCGTGAAAAACATAATTGTTAAAGTGTTAAAGAACAGCATAGCAGAAGAATTGGAAATAGAGCCGGGCGATGAGCTTTTAACCGTGAATAATTCTATAATAAAAGATTACATAGATTATAAATATCAAATTTCCGATGACTTGGTTTATTTTCAAATAAAAAAGAAAAACGAAGAAATATGGGAGCTTGAAATTGAAAAGGAATACGATGAAGATATAGGAATAGTATTTGAAAATCCACTCATGGATAATATTAAGGTATGCTCAAATAAATGTATTTTTTGTTTTATTGACCAAATGCCGAAAGGTATGAGAAAAACCCTTTATGTGAAGGATGATGATACCAGGCTTTCTTTTCTGTACGGCAATTTTATAACACTCACCAATTTATCCAATGATGAAATTGACAGAATTATTAAGTATAGAATAAGTCCCATAAAAGTATCCGTTCATACCACCGACTCTGAACTTAGAAAGTATATGATGGGCAATGACAAGGATATGGATATTCTTGAATATTTAAAAAAGCTTATTGATGCCAATATAACAGTTGATTGTCAGATTGTACTGGTTAGAGATGTTAATGATGGGGCTCAGCTTACTAAGACTATAAATGATTTATCATCACTCCATCCGGGACTTAGAAGCGTTGCTGTTGTTCCCGTGGGACTTACCAAGCACAGAGAAAAACTTACAGAGCTTAAGCCCTTCGACAAAGAAAGTGCAGAAGAGGTAGTTAATCAGGTTACAAAACTGCAGAAAATACTGCGTAGAAAGCTGGGCACAAGATTTATTTTTATTGCAGATGAATTTTATATTCTAAGCGAGTATGACTTTCCTTCTTATGAAGAATACGAAGATTTCGACCAATTAGAAAACGGAATAGGTATGTGCAGGTTGTTTAAGAACCGTGTAGAGGAAGAGATAAAAAACTGCAGCTATAATAAAGTATTAAAAGATGAAGTTACCTTTGTAACAGGAGTAGCTGCTTATGAATTAATGGTTGAATTAGCTGATAAAATCATGAGCATAATAAATGTGAAAATTAACGTTGTAAAAATTATAAATAATTATTTTGGAGAAAAAATAACCGTATCAGGACTTATTACAGGAAAAGACATAATACAGCAGCTTAAGGGGAAAAATTATAAAAACCTTATATTGCCTAATAATATGATTAATGACAACAGTGTTATGTTGGATGATATGGCAATTGAAGATTTAGAAAGAGAATTAAACACTGAGGCAGAAATATACGATGCAGAGGCAGCATCTTTGCTTAGCTTAATCGTCAAATAAACGGAGGAAGTATGGGAAGACCTATAGTAACAATTGTTGGCAGACCAAATGTTGGTAAATCAACACTTTTTAATAGAATTGCAGGAAAGAGAATATCCATAACGGAAGATACTCCCGGTGTTACAAGAGACAGAATATATGCTGAATGTGAATGGCTTGATAATTACTTTACATTAATAGACACCGGGGGAATTGAACTTAGCACTACGGATACAATTTTTGCACAGATGCGCATACAGGCGGAAATAGCCATAGATATGGCAGATGTGGTGTTGTTCATGGTAGACGGCAAGGAAGGTGTTACCGCTGCTGATACAGAAGTGGCACAAATGCTTAGAAAAGCAAAAAAAGAAATAATTCTTGTGGTCAATAAAATGGATAGATTTGTAGATGAAAATAATTTATATGGATTTTACAATTTAGGGATTGGAGACCCTATTTCAATATCTTCTTCTGAAGCCTTGGGGATAGGTGATTTACTGGATGAAATCATTTCAAAATTTGACGAAAAAATGAATACTGAAGAAGAGGATGACAGCATAAAAATTGCTGTTATTGGGAAACCCAATGCAGGAAAATCATCAATAATAAACAGAATTATAGGAGAAGAGAGAGTAATTGTAAGCGATATTCCGGGAACAACCAGGGACGCCATAGATACGAAGTTCAAAAGCAGTTCCAAGGAGTATACACTTATTGATACGGCAGGCATAAGGAAAAAAAGTAAGGTTTTGGAAAGTGTTGAGAAATACAGTGTGCTAAGAGCATTCACCGCCGTTGAAAGGGCAGATGTATGTATATTAGTAATTGATGCAGACAAGGGAATTACTGAGCAGGATATTAGAATTGCAGGATACTCTCATGACAATTATAAAGGTATGATTATTGTTGTTAATAAATGGGACCTTATAGAGAAAGACAACAAAACTTTCAAGGAATTTACCGATGATATAAGACAAAAAATAGCATATGCTACATATGCACCCATAATGACAGTATCAGCCCTTACGGGACAGAGAGTAAACAAAATTCTTGATGCTGTTGATGAAGTTTACAGCTTCAGAAATTTAAGAATTTCTACCGGAGTTTTAAATGATATTCTTACAGAAGCAGTTCTTATGAATCAGCCGGCAACGGTAAAAGGGAAGAGACTTAAAATTTTTTACGGAACTCAGGTTGCAGTAAATCCTCCGAAGTTTTTGATCTTTGTGAATGATAAAGAAATTGTACATTTTTCATATCAAAGATATATTGAAAATAAAATCAGGGAAGCATTTGAATACAAGGGAACACCGATTGTTATTGAATTTAGAAACAGAAACGAAAAGAACTTATAATTACTATTCGAGGGCATAGCCCTCGTCATTGCTATGAATAACCAGTTTTTAATTGTCATTCTGAGGGCTTTAGCCCGAAGAATCTCAGCACTAAATTGGGAATTCGTTGCGAATGACCTACCACTATTTTCAGAAAAAGGACTCTGAAAAATAGGGTTAGGGCATCTTTCGTTACACTCAGGATAACAATAAGCACATAAGGACATATCATTGGAGGTATCATGAAATACGTTTTAATCGCAATAATATCTTATTTTATAGGAAATATATCATTTGCTTACATATTAGGGAAAATAGTTGCAAAAAAAGACG
>JAQVRY010000071.1:5376-7129 GCA_028700795.1 Tissierellia bacterium
ACAATAAGCACATAAGGACATATCATTGGAGGTATCATGAAATACGTTTTAATCGCAATAATATCTTATTTTATAGGAAATATATCATTTGCTTACATATTAGGGAAAATAGTTGCAAAAAAAGACGTGAGAAATTTTGGAAGCGGCAATGCAGGCGCAACAAATGCAATAAGGGCATTCGGCACAAAAGTTGGTGTGATGGTTTTTGTAGGAGACGTTTTAAAGGGTGTCTTTGCAGTGTTGTTAGGCAGATATTTTGCAGGCCAGACAGGAGCCTATATAGCGGGAGCATTTGTAATAATAGGCCACAATTGGCCGGTGCTTCTTAATTTCAAAGGAGGAAAGGGAGTAGCCACAACTATAGGTGTTATGGTATTTGTAAATTTCCAGCTCACAGTAATATGTGTGGTGATAGGAGTAATTATTATTATTATTACAAGAACAGTATCACTTGGGTCTATTTTAGGAATGGCAGCAGCACCTCTTGTGGCAATTATATTTATTCGCCCGCTGACTATTGACCTTTTATTATTTACAATATTTGTTGCAGCAATGTCTATTTACAGACATAAAGATAATATTAAACGACTTATGAAGGGAAACGAAAATAAATTTTAGGAGATGATGTTTTGAATAAAAATATAACACTTCTTGGAGGAGGCAGCTGGGGTACGGCACTTTCGAAACTTCTTTCGGAAAACGGGCATAATGTAACTGTTTGGCTCAGGAATGAAGCTCAAGTAAGAGAATTAACCGTAAATAGGGTTAATGAAAGATACTTACCAAAAGTTAGAATACCAGAAAATATAGTATTTACTTCTGATATAAACGAAGCAGTCAAGAAAGCAGAGATTTTATTGTTGGTTATTCCTACCCAAATGGTCAGAGGAGTATTAAGACAAATTAAAGATGAATATAAAGATGGTAAAGTTATCATAAATGCTTCCAAGGGAATTGAAATAGGTACTATGAACTTAGTATCAGGCATTGTTAAACAAGAAACCAACAATTGTACATTTGCAGTTTTATCAGGTCCATCGCACGCAGAGGAAGTAGGTCTTTCAATGCCAACAGCTATAACCATTGCCTGTGAAAACAAGGATGTGGCAGAAGAAATTCAAGATATGTTTATGTCGTCGTATTTTAGAGTTTACACAAATGATGATGTTATCGGTGCAGAATTGGGAGGGTCACTTAAAAATATAATAGCTCTTGGTGCAGGAATATCCGACGGAGTAGGCTACGGCGACAATGCAAAGGCAGCCCTTATGAACAGAGGGATTGTGGAAATAGCGCGACTTGGCATTGCTATGGGAGCTGATGCGCACACTTTCTATGGATTATCAGGCATAGGCGATTTAATAGTTACATGTACCAGTAAACATTCAAGAAACTGGAACGCAGGTTATCTTATCGGTCAAGGTTTATCCAAGGATGAAGCGATAAAAAAGATAGGAATGATTGTTGAAGGAATTCCTACCACATATGCCGCCTATGAATTATCTAAAAAAATAAATGTGGATATGCCCATAGTGGATGCTATGTATGATATTTTGGAAAATGATGCGGATGTAAAAGAAACAGTAAATAAATTAATGCTAAGAGATAAAAAAGAAGAAAAACTCTAAGAAATAGACTGTAGGTATGCTAACCCCATTTTTTTGTTTGCTGTCACAAGTTTATGAAGCCGGGTTTTTCGTAACTTAAAAGAAGAATATAATAAGTGCTATAATATATTCTTTTTTTGTTTTTT
>JAQVRY010000072.1:0-5021 GCA_028700795.1 Tissierellia bacterium
GCTGTAAATAAAGCTGTCTATAGTGATACTTCAAAATTCAATAGACTGATTATTGATATCTACTAAGTATTTTTTACAAGTTCCTTGGAATCTGTTTGTAACCAATTCTTCAATATCTCTCGCAGCTTCATATAATGATGAACCTTCCTCATATTCAAAGCCTACAAGCTGAAAAAATACATCTGTGCTGTTAAGTGTCAGTTTCCCTAATTCACTTTGCCTCCAGAGCCATTTATTGGTTTGAACTACATTACCGCTTGTAAATATAAGCTCATTTTCTTCCACATCCTCATATTCTTCCGAACCGAAGGGTAAAAAAACATCTCCTTTTCTGCTGTAGCGTACCTCTAAGTCTTCATGGATGTCTATTAAATCATGTCCGCCCAATGATATTACTTTTTCTATGGATACTGCATTGCATAAATCCACCAATGCATTTATAACCGGCAGCTGTCCGCCTTTTACAATTCTTTTAAACATTGCTTCCACTGAAGGAGGATATTTGTTTGGGTTAATACCTGAGCTCTTCACAACTTCTCTGTATAGTCTTACATTATTCAAATCCCTTATTTCATTAGGTTTGATTTCCCCTCTCATTTTGGCTTCTGCCGCTCTCAGTCTTTCTTCATCTTCAGGTCTTGTATCCGAATTCTTAATATTATTTCCAATTAGTATTCCAAATTTTATTTCAGGATTTAATTCAAATACAGAGCTGTCAATTGTATATTTCATCTTTTTTCTCCTTTCAGTTCAATCGTATTTTAACACTTATTGGGCAATTGCCTTTTTGATATTTTGTGTCTTTGGCGCTTTTTGAACAAGTTCTGATTCCAGTAGATGAGGATTATAGAAGAATTTCTCCAAAAGCTTGAAGGATCTTGCATAATACACGCCGTCACAGATTCTCTCATCCATTGTATAACCTATTTCGCAGCATTTTTTAATTACTACCTGTTCATTCTCTACTATAGGAAGTTTTACTGTTTTACCAAGAGCAGCGAATAAGCCCGTAGTTCCAAAATCGTAAAGATGATGATAGATGTACTGAGTATCAATTGACTTTAAATAAGTGAAAAACATTGTAGTATGAAACGGGCTTGCATTAATGATACTTTTAGGAAGTAAGTTATGCATATCCATCGCCTTGAGAATTTTAACCAATACTTTCTTCACAAATCCAGGCATAGACATTACCATTTCGGCAAGCTTGTCGGTGTCTGTACCTTCATTGAAGGATAATGCTTTAGCTATGTTCTTATCTATAACTTCCGCAATTTCAAAAATGTTTTCTTTACCTGTAAATTCAAATTTAACGGTTGTTTCTTCTCCTTCATCTCTAAGTGAACGTTTAACAGCCATTGAAACATAAATCTTATCTCTTTGATAGATTTGATTGTTCATAACAAAACGGTTAAGCTGTGGCCTCTCTGCAATAAGTCTTACATAAGCAGCAATGAAAACATGCATGTAACTAAAACTATAACCGTATTGTTTTTTTTCTAAAATATATTTATCAATGCTTTCAGCTGGAAAAACCTGCTTTGAAAAATTTTGTGAATCACTTCTCTTTTCCATGACATAAGGAATTATTTTCATAAAAGGTTTTAAATCTTTAAGTAAATATCCGTCACTTCTTCTCATATAAGCCCTCCATAAATTTACCGGATTCTGCAATTCAGAGAGCCCCTTTTGTGTCACCTAAAGGTCCGTCCCCGAAATACCCAGCTAATCGAAGAATACCACATTTTTGTTATGTTATCAATTGTTTTTATCAAGTTATTTAAGCACCAATTCAATGATTTGAGTTATTGTTTTCTATAAACTAATTCTCCATCAACATATGTTTCTAAAACCTTAGTATTTAAAATTTCTTCATTATCAGTTAAATTGTATAAGTCCTTATTTAACAAAATAAAATCTGCAAGCTTTCCTTTTGTTATGGAGCCCTTAATGTGTTCTTCACCTGATGCATAAGCTCCTTCTATTGTATATGCCTTTAATGCTTCATCAATAGTAAGCTTTTCATTAGGAAGATAAACCTTTTTATCCTCTCTTATAGTATTCTTTCTTTCTACTGCAAGATAAATATTTGGCATAGTATCGAATCTTTCTACCGGACAATCCGTCCCCAAGGATGTGTGAATTCCTTTATCAATCATTGATTTCCATGCATATGATGTTTCTGCCAATTCTTTTCCTACTCTGTCATATACAATATACATGTCGAAATCTACAAATATTGGCTGGACATAAGTCAATACATTTAATTTTTGAATACGTCTTAGTATTCCTTCATCTGTTACTTGGCAGTGGACTATTCCATGTCTCGGATAGTGCGCAGGATCATTTTTTTGAGCATATTCTATTGCATCCAATGCCATTTCTATTGCCCTGTCTCCTATTCCATGTATTGCCACAGGACAATTGTTCTTATGTGGTAGCAAGACCAACTGGTTTAATTCATCCTGTGTGAATGTCTCGATTCCCTTTGTGGATGGAGCATCATTGTAAGGATTCCTAAGGGCTGCAGTTCTAGCCCCAAGGGAGCCGTCACAAAGGAGCTTAATGCAGCTTACTCTATATTTATTGTTACCATAGCCACGATTAAAACCTTTTTTAAAGAATGTTTTTAATTTATCTATTTCTGTAATTAAGCACTGCTCACCTAAGCGGATGTTCAGCTTTCCTTCTTCATCTAATTCTTTGAATGCTTGAAATAGTAACTCATAGTTTCCAATGGTATATCCAATGTCATCTGTCTGTATTGACGTTATGCCCTGTGCTAAGGCATAATGCTGTGCTTCATCCATTAAATTTTTTAACGTTTCTAATTTAATAGTAGGTATATGTCTTTTAACAATAGACACTAGACCTTCCTTAATTACCCCGTTTGGTTCTCCGTCAGACAATGTTTCAACTAAATCTCCGTATTCTTTCGCTGTTTCTTTATTTAAACCCACCCTTTTTAACGCTGCAGAATTTAAGACTCCTATATGAAAGCAAGTACGCATAATCACCGCAGGTATATCACCTGTAACACTGTCTAAGTCAAATTTATTTGGAAACCTTTTTTCTTCTATAAAAAAATCCTGATTCCATCCTTCCCCTTCAACCCAGGAATCATCACAAGGCTCTCTCCTTTCAAGGTTTTCCTTAATACGCCCCTTGATTTCTTCAATGCTTCTTACCCCTGTTAAGTTGATATTTTTCAAGCTTTTAGCAAAATACAGAAAATGCATATGAGAATCATTGAAGCCCGGCATTACAAAATGACCCTTTAAATCCATTTCAATGAAGTTTTGATTTTTTAAAAAGTTTTTAGCACCAGATTCAGTTCCTACATAGGCAAATTTATTATCTTTTACAACAAATGCATCTGCAGTCGAAACTTCATCCATTGTATGGATGTTACCGTTTTTAAATAATGTAATCAACTCTATCCCCCTGTTATCTTTTTACTTGATTATATCAAAAAAAAGCAATTAATGATACATTGTTCAAAATATTTTCTTGTTTTAATATATCATAATCTATAGTATAATATCACTATTATTACAAAAGCGGAGGCAGAAGTGGACTACATCAATCCATTGGGTTCAGAAAGAATATCAAAACTTTTATTTAAGTTTTCAGTACCTGCTATTGCGGGCATGATGGTAAATGCATTATACAACGTTGTTGATAGAATATATATCGGAAACAGTCCTGATATGGGCACTGACGGAATTGCAGGAATTACAGTCGGATTTCCTATTATGATAATATTTTTGGCTTTAGGAGTTTTATTTGGAGTTGGAGGTGCTACAAACTTTTCTATAAATTTAGGAAGAAAAAAATATTCAGAAGCCGAGAATTATTTAGGTAATACTTTTTCATTGCTTATTTTAGCGGGTGTTTTTTTCGCCATATTGCTACATATAAACTTAGAAGCTATACTGCTTTTATTCGGAGCCAGCGAAGCAATCCTTCCTTTTGCCATGGAATATATGAGAATAATTACATTTGGAGCACCATTTCACATAGTCAGTATTGGAATGAACCACTTTATACGCGCGGATGGAAACCCGAAATTAGCCATGTACACTATGTTTTTAGGTGCGGGAACAAATATTATTTTAGATCCTATATTTATTTATGGTTTCAAAATGGGGATGTCAGGAGCTGCTTTGGCAACCATTATTTCTCAATTTTTTTCATTCTTATGGGTTACTTCATATTTTATAGGAAAACGAAGCAGAAATAAATTGAAAATCCAATATTTGAAGCTTAAATTAAATTTGACAGTCAAAATTGCAACCTTAGGTTTGCCCGGGTTTTCTCTTCAATTGGCAACTAGTGCATTAAACGCAATATTAAACAAAAGCTTAGTTTTTTACGGTGGGGACATTGCTGTTTCGGGAATGGGAGTCATTAACAGCATACAAACGTTGCTGATAATGCCGATTGTAGGCTTAAACCAAGGTGTCCAGCCAATTATTAGCTTTAATTTCGGTGCCAAAAATATTGAAAGAGTAAAGGATGCCGCAAAATTAGCTATAAAGATTGCAACAATAATTGTTACCTTTGGATTTGTTATTACAAGGTTGTTTCCTGTACAATTGATATCATTGTTTAACAGAGACCCGGAATTAATAGAATTTGGAAGCTCATCAATATTTGCATGGTTTTTATGTTTCCCTGTTGTAGGCTTTCAAATTGTAGGTTCAAACTTCTTTCAAGCAATAGGCAAGCCGAAATCCGCAATGTTATTAACCCTTACAAGACAGTTGATTTTGTTAATACCTGCAATCATACTATTCCCAAAATTCTGGGGTGTACAGGGAATACTTTATGCAGCACCCTTCGCAGATTTCTTCTCATTTTTGTTAACAGCCACATTCTTTTATATAGGAATAAAAAAATTATAATAATCTATAAAAAAGTAGCTGGCAACTTCTGCTTAGGGTGACCTATGTCACCCTTCGGTGTAAAAATGCATGGAACCATTAAACGGTTCCGTGCATTTTATTCTCTCACATATT
>JAQVRY010000072.1:5121-7083 GCA_028700795.1 Tissierellia bacterium
AAATAGAAGACAGCAAATTTGACCAGCTTTATTTAGATTATGGAGAAGAAACAAAGTTAATCTTTGCAAGCTTTGATAAGAAGGTTATTCAAATTAGATATACAGGTAATGCAGATATTGAAAGGATTATTTCATTGATGGAAGAAAAGTATATAAGGAGAATACTATTGGATAAACCAATAAGAATTAAATTGCCCACAAATAATTAATAAAATACAAAACGCATGTTCAAATTTATCAATAACATGCGTTTTAATTTTCTAATTTTTATATTATCTCTACATAAATATATCATTCAAATCAATTTCTAAATCTGAAACTATATTTGATTTTAAGCTCTCAGACTTTTCATAGCTTATCATTGTTTTATTAACATAATCATTAACAATAACTGTCTTAGATTTCGGATCAATTAGCCAGTATTCTTTAACGCCGGCATTCATGTATTTACCTGATTTAATGTTGAAATCATTAAACATAGTTGAAGGACTTAATATTTCAACAACAATATCTGGAGCCCCCTCATATTTCTGTTCGGTAAACTTAGAAAAATCACAAATAATCGAAATATCAGGAACCAATATATCATTATTTAACCTAACTTCAATCTCAGAAAATGATTTGCATTTTTTATCCTTTAAATATTGATACAGCTCACCACTTAAATTAGTCAAAATTTTCTGATGTTCAATATTAGGTCTTGACATCATCACAATTCCGTCAATAAGTTCGCAAATCACACCTTCTTGAGATTTAATATTCTCAAATTCTTTAATCGTCATGGGTCCTTTAGCAAATTCCTGCATATTAAACCTCCTATAACCTATTAAGTTAATTTTAACAAATAATTTCAATTAATCAAGAAATATTATCATTACTCTGAGAAAATATAATAATATTAATTGAATTTATTATGACTGTAACAATTTACTTATGTATTTATGTATCAAGTTCATAATAGTATAATGTATTATTATCTGTATCATAAATTGAAATTGTAAAATTAAGTGAATACCTGCTAAATAGTTCTATATCGCTTTCTGAATTCGTGCTTTTTGAATGCCTATCGGTAAAGAGCCAATATCCGTTTTCAATTTCAGGTATCCCAGATTTCTCAGCTAAATTATAGGCATACTCCATATTATCCTTAACTCCTCCATACATAATTATATTAAGGTTTTCTGTTAAGGGCATCTCATTCCACCTATTACTGTTTTCGACTTGCGATAAAATGTTCAAACCATTTTTATTATCAAATACAATTTTTGCAAATTTTTCTCCATCACCATGAAACCCGCCATGGTCATCAATATGTTCAATGGTTAATATGTCTGGCATATCAATGTTTATTTGGTTTGCAATATAATCTTGATTTGATCCAAGTGAACAGCCGGCAACCATAAATACAATGATTAATACAATTATAAGTAAACAAGACTTCTTCATAATACACCTTCCTGCTAATTTAGTCTTTTCCTTTTCACAATTAATGAAACAGCTATCAATACAACCCCTGTAATAAGCAATCCACCATACATTAACAGCTGAAAGGGTCCTCCCCCAAAACTATTAAAGGGAAATGGTCCATTGATTATCCAAATATATCTGTCATAGTCACCATGTATGAACCAATACAAAATTATTGGACTAATAGAAATTCCAATTCCTATTAACAATATGAATTTTGATAAATTGAACTTCTTTTTTTCCATTATTTTGTTCCTAATGTACCGGGTTTCTTAATCCATTTCTTATCGGTATTTTCTTTTATATAAAAACGTGTTATCTCTCCACAATTTAAACATATATCGCAATACATTTGTGCGACTCCTGTAAATAAGCCGCTGGTAAATCTTGGACCAACATTCCCTGTCTCAGTTGATTTTCCTATTGAAACACTCTTCTCAATATTTGTACTATCGCAATGTGGACAATTCAAATCATTTGCCTCCTTTAATAATA
>JAQVRY010000073.1 GCA_028700795.1 Tissierellia bacterium
CTTGGGCTGTTTCAATTGTCTTTGTCAGCATTCCTGCTTCTAATGGCTCATCTTCAGGCATTTTTAATGTTTCAATAATTGTTTTGACTTTATCTCCTGCAAAAAGTCTCATTAAATCATCTTCTAAGGATATATAAAAGCGTGTTGAACCCGGGTCTCCCTGCCTGCCTGCACGGCCTCTGAGCTGATTGTCTATACGTCTTGATTCATGGCGCTCCGTACCGATAATATGAAGTCCACCTGCTTCTATTACACTTTGTTGTTCATCTCTTAATTCGTTTTTTGATTCTTCCAATAATTGTTTGTAGGTTTTACGTGCTTCGAGCACTTCCAAATCTTCTGTTTCATTAAAACCGTCAGCTTCGGCAATCAATTCATCGGAAAATCCTTTTGACTTAAGTTTATGCTTTGTAATGAATTCAGGATTTCCTCCAAGGACGATGTCAGTTCCTCTTCCTGCCATGTTGGTTGCAATTGTAACAGAGCCAAGCCGGCCTGCTTGTGCTACGATTTCTGCTTCCTTATCGTGCTGCTTCGCATTTAATACTTCATGCTTAATTCCTTGCTTTTTTAAAATTTTACTTAAAATTTCAGATTTTTCTATAGAAATTGTACCAACTAATACCGGCTGTCCTGTTTGGTGTTTTTCAATAATTTCATTAATTACTGAGCGGAATTTTCCTATTTCTCCCTTGTAAACAACATCCTGCATATCATCTCTTACTACAGGCATATTGGTTGGGATTTCTATTACATCCACACCGTAGATTTCACGGAATTCATTTTCTTCTGTCTTTGCTGTTCCTGTCATACCCGAAAGTTTTTTGTACATTCTGAAGTAATTTTGAAATGTTATGGTGGCAAGTGTTTTTGATTCTTTTCTTACTTCTATTCTCTCTTTTGCTTCAATTGCTTGGTGAAGTCCGTTGGAATATCTTCTGCCGTACATAATACGTCCGGTAAATTCATCTACGATTAAAACTTCTCCGTCTTTAACAATGTAGTCGATATCCTTCTTCATTGTGTTTTGGGCTTTTAATGCTTGATTTATATGATGCGAAATTTCCATGTTTTCCTGGTCGGCTAAATTCTCAATATTGAAATATCTTTCTGCTTTATCAATACCTCTTGCAGTAAGGGTAACATTTTTTGCTTTTTCATCATGTATAAAATCAACGGTATCGTCTTCTTCAACAGCACCCATCATATAATCCATCTTTGATTTCTTATCTTCAGGCAATTGGATTTTTCCTTTTAAGGTAAGTACAAAGCTGTTTGCCATTTCATAAAGATCAGTTGACTTATCGCCTTCTCCGGAAATAATCAAGGGCGTTCTTGCTTCATCTATCAATATAGAGTCAACCTCGTCTATAATACAAAAATTCAACTCGCCTTGAACCATATCTTCCTTATGGATAACCATGTTGTCTCTTAAATAATCAAATCCAAATTCATTGTTTGTACCATATGTAATGTCTGACTTGTATGAATTTAATCTTTCTTCCTTTGTTATTCCATGGACTATGCAGCCTACAGTCAGTCCCAGAAAATTATGAACCTTTCCCATCCACTCAGCGTCACGCCTTGCTAAGTAATCATTTACTGTTACCACATGTACTCCGTTACCTTCTAAAGCATTCAAATAAACAGGCAGAGTTGATACCAATGTTTTTCCTTCTCCTGTTTTCATTTCGGCAATTCTTCCTTGATGAAGCACTATTCCGCCTAAAATTTGAACAGGATAATGCTTCTGACCTAATACCCTCCATGCAGCTTCTCTTACGACTGCAAATGCTTCCGGCAATATGTCGTCTTTTGATTCGCCGGCAGAAAGTCTTTGTCTGAATTCGAGAGTCTTATTCTTTAATTGGCTGTCAGTCAACCCTTCCATTGCCTTTTCCATAGATAACACATTGTCTACTATAGGCTGTAATCTTTTAATTTCTTTTTCGCTGTATGAACCAAAAATTTTTTCAAAAAAATTCTTCATATTAGTATCCTTCCATACATTATTCAAGAGAGCTGAAATATCCTGCAGTGTAGCCGGAGCTCCATGCCCATTGAAGATTAAATCCTCCGCAGTCTCCATCTACATCAAGTATTTCTCCGGCGAAATACAACCCTTTCACCTTTAAAGACTCTAATGTCTTAGGATTAACCTCAGAAAGTTTAATCCCTCCTGCTGTTGACTGAGCCTGCTGCCATGAATTATGTCCTGCAACTTCAAATTTCCACCCTTTTAAAATATCTATTATTTTATATATTTCTTTCTTATTTAATTTGCCGCATAATTTATTCAGCTCATCAAAACCTGCTTCGTATAAAACTACCGGAATTAATTTTTTGTTAATTAAGCCAATCATGGCCTCTTCTATAGTTTTATAGTCTATTCTTCTAAATCTATCCTGTAGAATATCGTAAAGCTTAAGATTTGAATGATTGGGAAACATATCTATGGTTAAGTAAGTCTTGCTTTTCTTATTCAGCTCTTCAATAACCTTCCGGCTTATTTGCAGAATGGGAGGTCCTGATATACCGTAATCGGTAAAAAGTATTTCCCCCTTTTCTTCTCTTATGAGTTTATCGCCTGCATAGGCTTTTACAGTGCCGTCAAATTTAATTCCTGCTATTCTTTTAAAATATTTACCCTTTAATTTTAACTGAACTAAGGCAGGAAACGGTTCAATAATTTCATGTCCCAAGGACTTGGCTATTTCATATCCTTTCCCGTCCGAGCCAAACTGAGGACTTGCTTTTCCCCCCGTTGCCAAAACAACCCTGTCTGCAGTAATTGTATCATTCCCAATAATACTAAATTTATCTTTGCCTTTTCTTAAGGCTGTTACGTTGAAGTCAGTCATTTCTTCAACCTTAAGCCTTTTTATCTCATATCTTAATACATCCAACACGCTTGAAGCCTGAAGAGAATTTGGATATACTTTGCCGCTTTCATCCACAAAGGGCAGTATGCCTAATTCATTAAAAAATATAAGTGTCTTTTCAAGGTCAAAAAATTTCATAACATCTTCTGTAAGTAATAAATTCTTTGAATGGTAGCATTCCTTTGACAGATTCATATTTGTATAATTGCACCTGCCGTTGCCGGTTGCAAGAATCTTTTTTCCTACCCTGTTCATCTTTTCATAAATAGTTACTTCCGCATCGTTCTTAGCTGCAGCTATTGCTGCAGTTAAACCGGATGCACCTCCGCCAATTACAGCTATTTTCATAATTTATTCCTGTTCCTTAGGTTTGTATGTTTTAAGAATTTGCTCCGCCACTTTAAGTCCATCAATTGATGCAGACATAATTCCTCCTGCATAACCTGACCCTTCACCACATGGGTAAATTCCCCTTACATTCGATTGCATTTCATCATCCCTTAAAACTCTTACAGGTGATGATGTTCTCGTTTCAATTCCGGTAAGAAGTGTATCAGGTCTATCGTAATTTGTTAAAAACTTTCCAAAAGCAGTAATCCCTTCAACCAAGCTTTCACATACATAGTCAGGCAGGCAATCCCATAGGTTTGCAAAAGTACAGCCTGGCCTGTATGTCGGATATATTTCGCCGAAGGATGAGGAAACTTTCTTTTCTTTAAAATCTATAAAAAGCTGCACCGGAGCGCGATAATTTCCTCCACCTGCCTCATAGGCTTTTCTTTCCCAGTATCTTTGAAATTCTACACCTGCCATTGGGTTTTCCTCACCGCCGAAATCTTCCGGATTTATCTGCACAACAACAGCAGAGTTTGCATTTTCTAAATCTCTTTCGTGAAAACTCATACCGTTTGTAACAACTCCCTGAGATTCGGAGGCAGAGGCAGTTACAACTCCACCGGGACACATGCAAAACGTATATACGCTTCTTCCATTTTTACTTTTATGAACAAATTTATAGTCAGCAGGACCTAAAAGCGGATTGCCTGCCATTTCTCCGTACTGAGCTTCGCATATCATTTTCTGAGGGTGTTCAACTCTGACACCAATCGAAAATGGTTTAGCTATAAGTTTTACTAATTTATTGTTGAGCATTTCAAATGTATCTCTTGCGCTGTGGCCTATGGCAAGCACCAATACATCTGTTTCTATAATGTCGCTTTCAGTAACAATGCGGTAAACTGCATTATCCTTTATTATTATATCTGTTAAACATTCTTCAAATCTGAATGTTCCACCCATGCTTATTATTCTTTTTCTGATATTTACAAGAACGTTTCTAAGAAGGTCTGTTCCAATATGAGGTTTGTTAATATATGTGATTTCTGCCGGAGCTCCTGCTTCAACGAATTCTTCCAATACTTTTTTCCCTCGTTTTGACCTGTCTTTTATTAAAGTGTTTAGTTTGCCGTCAGAAAATGTTCCTGCTCCTCCTTCTCCAAACTGTACGTTTGAGTTAGTATTTAAAATACCACATTTCCAAAACTTTTCAATGTCCTTGACTCTTTCCTTTACAGTCTTCCCTCTTTCAAGAATTATAGGTCTGTATCCTTTTTCTGCAAGAAGCAATGCACAAAAAAGCCCTGCGGGACCGCTTCCTACCACTACAGGTCTGTTATTTAAAAGCTTTTCTCCTGTAACCTGCACATCATATATAAATGGATCTGCAACAGAAATATTGTTGTTTCTCTTGGAAATTTTCACTTCCTTGTATGTATCAACATCTAAAGCATAAATAAACAGTATTTCATCTTTTTTCCTTGCATCTATTGATTTTCTGAAAATAGTAATTTCTTTAATCTCTTCTTTCTTGATTCTTAAAGCTTCTGCTGCTTTTATTAACAGCTCTTCCTCCTTATGATTTATAGGCAGCTTAATTTGCTGAATTCTATACATTTGTACACCTCTTTAATTTTCTGTCATTTAAAATTCTGCCATGTACCTTAATCATTTTATCCCTATCGGTCTATTGGGCTTGACATTATTATATATGTTTCTGTATTGCCGTAAGACTGAATTTCCCTTACTAATTCCTCCAAAAATTTCATTTCTCTTAAGTGTGCCTTTATAATCATGCTGTGAGGACCTGTAACGTGATGGCATTTCACTATTTCTTCTGAGCTTTCAGCAAATTTTAGAAACTCCTCCTGGCTTTCAGGTCTTATTGATGCATTTATTAAAACACTAATAGGCTTACCTATCTTTTCATTGTTTATTACTGCTATATAACGCTGAATTACATCCGTGTCCTCTAATTTTTTTACTCTTTCTGCCACGGCAGGCGGGCTCAATGATACTATCTTGCCTAATTCCTTCATTGAAATTCTTCCGTTATGCTGTAATATGCTGATAATTTTTAAATCTGTCTGATCCATTTTACACCACCTTATTAAATTATGTTATACTTTAAAACAGATTCTTTATAAAAACGACGTTGCAATAATTATATAAATTATCATGTACAAAATCATTATAATATGCTATTGTATGTATTATTAATAAAGAAATTCGGATTATCTTAATCATCAAATAATACAATTTAATATATACAATGCCGATTAATGATTATATTATTAGTGCAAGATGCCAAATGGCACGCTTCGCACCAATACAATGAATACATAAGAGCAAAGACTCCCAAGTCTTTGCATCATCGATTGCACTCATTATATCATAAATGTAATAATCATATCAAGGAAAAGAATGTAGATATGTAAGAAAGATATACTAAAGAAATATGCCCTGATTATTTTTGCATTTATTTAGAGTTACTAATAAATTTAACATAAAATAAAAGGAGAAGATATGACAAAACTTAAAATTACGGAAACATCTCTAAGAGATGGACATCAATCATTGATAGCAACAAGGCTTTCAACTGACGAAATGCTTCCTATTCTGCACGATATGGATAAGGCAGGATATCATGCAATGGAAGTGTGGGGAGGAGCAACATTTGATACCTGCCTCAGATACTTAAATGAAGACCCATGGGAAAGACTTAGGAAAATAAGAGCAAATATTAAAAATACCAAGCTTCAAATGCTTTCCCGCGGTCAAAATTTATTGGGATATAAAAATTACCCTGATGATATTGTTGAAAGGTTTCATAAAAATGCAATTTATGAAGGAATTGATATAGTCAGAGTATTTGACGCGCTAAATGACATAAGAAACTTACAAAAAACTATAGATACTGTAAAATCAGAAGGTGCGCATTTACAATGTGCCATATCCTATACAACCAGCCCGGTTCATACAAAAGAATATTTCCTTAAATTAATAAAGGAATTTGAAAATTCAGGAGCTGATTCTATATGTATCAAAGATATGTCAGGAATATTATTGCCTTATACTGCTTATGATTTAGTTAAATCTATAAAAGAAGTTACAAAGCTGCCGGTGGAGCTTCACACCCACTGTACAGGAGGAATCGGAGAAATGACTGTTTTAAAAGCAGTGGAAGCAGGAATTGATATTGTTGACACTGCCATATCGCCTTTGTCATCAGGAACTTCACAGCCTGCAACTGAATCTCTTTGTTTAACACTTAAGGATTCAGAAAGAGATCCTCAACTTGATCTGCTAAAGTTAAATGATATTGCAGAACATTTTAAAAATGTTATGAAGAAATTTGAAGATGAAGGAACATTAAGTACAAAGGTGCTTATGACGGAGCCTAAAGCTCTTTTATATCAAATACCCGGAGGAATGCTTTCAAACTTGCTTGTACAAATGAAGTCCCTTAATGCAGCGGACAAATTTCAAGACGTATTAAACGAAGTTCCGGCAGTAAGAGAAGACTTAGGATTTCCTCCACTGGTTACTCCAATGAGCCAAATAGTAGGAGCTCAAGCAGTGTTCAATATAGTTACCGGTGAAAGATACAAGGTAATACCGACGGAAATAAGAAATTATGTAAGGGGTCAATACGGAAAATCAGCGGCTCCCATATCCGATGAAATTAAAAAGCTTATTATCGGGGATGAAGAAGTGATAACAGTACGCCCTGCAGACCTTTTAGAGAACAGCTATGAGCGTATGAAGGAAGAAATAGGAGACCTTGCACAGTCTGAGCAAGATGTTTTATCCTATGC
>JAQVRY010000074.1 GCA_028700795.1 Tissierellia bacterium
CTATACTCTATATACCACCTGTGAGAATTCGTCTATAGTCGTTATCCCTGCCAACACCAATTCCCTGCAATTATCCTTCAACTTCTTCATCCCTGAACTTTCTGCAATAGCACTTATTTCATCATTACTTTTCTCATTTTGAATAGCATCCCTTATAACCTTATCAATTTCTAAAATTTCATGAATGGCAATTCTCCCGCTGTATCCTGTGTAATAACATTTTGGACACCCACTGCCCCTTTGTAGTACTATATCTCCTTTAACTTCCAACAATTTCTTCTCAGCTTCACTTGCTCTATACTCTTCCCTGCAATTGCTACATATCTTCTTAACCAATCTTTGAGCCACTATTCCCCTCAATGAAGCAGCAACCAAAAATGGTTTTACTCCCATATCCTGCAGACGCATAATTGTTGATACCGCATCATTAGTATGAATGGTTGAAATGACCATGTGACCTGTTATAGCTGCTCTTACGGCAATTTTAGCTGTTTCTTCATCCCGGATTTCCCCAACCATAATAATATTAGGATCCTGCCTTAAAATAGACCTTAAACCTGTAGAAAACAAAAGCCCCGCCTTTGTATTGACCTGGACCTGATTTATGCCTTCAATTTTGTATTCCACTGGATCTTCAATTGTAATAATATTTTTATTCAGTTTGTTTAGTTCATACAAAGCTGCATATAATGTGGTTGTTTTACCGCTTCCAGTTGGACCTGCTGCCAAAATTATGCCATTTGGCACTTCCAATAATGAATTAAATTTTTCCATATTACTTAGTGTAAAACCTAATTCTTCCTTTGTTTTAAGGAAACTACTCCTGTCTAGTATTCGCATCACAATCTTTTCCCCATATACAGTAGGAAGCACTGAAATACGTAGGTCAACAACTGAATCCTCAATTTTCATTTCAATTCTTCCGTCCTGAGGCAGCCTCTTTTCTGCAATATTCATACCGGCTATTATTTTAACCCTGGTTACTAGTGCAGACTGTGTATGCTTTGAAGGGGTTAGAATCTCCTGCATATCACCATCTACTCTGACTCTCACCCTTATTCTGTTTTCTAAGGGCTCAATATGTATATCGCTAGCTCCCATTTTTAGTGCCTGACTGATTAGCGAATCCACAAGCCTTACAACAGGCGAATTTGTTACACTTATATCTATTAATTCAGATTCTTCAAACTCTTCCTTCACCAACTTTTCCTTGTCAAAATCTTCAGCTGCTTTTTCTGCACTTCTTCTACCCATGTGTTTTTCTATTGCATCGATTATCTTTGTTTTAGAAGCAAGAACCGTTTCTGTTTTTCTTCCTGTTTCAGCTTCGATATCTTCTATCGCAAATATATTTAAAGGATCATCCATTGCAATAAGTATTTTATCTTCCCAAATTTTCAACGGAATGGAACATGTTCTTTTGGCTGTATTTTCCGACAATAATTTTGTGGCATCAGTATTTATATAATAATTATCTAAATTCACTACATCTATTTTCAACTGTTCGGATAATGCTCTCAATAAGGCAATTTCAGCGATATATTCCTTTTCAATCAATATTTCTCCAAGCTTTTTGTTATTAATTGGCTGCAGTTTCAAAGCTTCACTTAGCTGTTCATTTGTTATTTTCTTTTGCCTTAATAATATTTCTCCTATCTTTGATAAACTGCATAAGGTATTCATAAATACACCTTTTTTCTTTATTATAACTTTTAAATATAGATAATACCGGTTATTTAGGAATTTCATTATAATATACGCACCTAATTTATGTCAATTTAACTAAATGTTTTATAGATTACAATTATAGCTTCATTTACTTACAATGAATTAATAGAAATAAAATTAATGTTGTAATAATTTGCCATAATTGTTATGTTTTTCTATTAATCACAAAAAAAAAGACAGGGGAACAGTCCCCATGGCTTTTATTCTTACCTTATTCGGTCAAGCTATAAAGCATATATACTACCTCTGCTCTGGTAATATTATTATTCAAACTATTTAAACTGTTAGAACGTGTCTGTTTTTCGTAAAGCATATCATTAGATATATTAACCCATCTAAAATAACTGTAAGGTAAAACCCTTTGCATGATAATTTCAATTTCAGTGTAGGTGATTGGGTTGTTTGGTTTAAAAGTACCGTCCCCATACCCGTATATAAAACCATGATAAGTTGCATAGTTTATAACATCAGTGTAATTTCCAAATATGTTGGCATCTTTAAAAGCAGTTACGTTGCCGATATACCAGGATGTATTCCAATTGTAAACCCTGCTTAATAATGTAATAAACTCAGCCCTTGAAATACTGTTTTCAGGCTTAAAAGTATTATCACCATAGCCACTGATAATACCACGTCTTACAAGTGCATCTATTTCATCACCAGCCCAATGTCCCCTTGAATCACGGAATATTGTAACATTGGTATCTGCAAATGCACTGAAAGTTGTGCCGCTTGAACTTAAACTTGACGGATTAATTTTTGCAGTCAACATACCCTCTTTTACATTTGTAGGAACATATAGCCATGTATTTCCGTTTTGTCTATATATACCGCCTTGTGCCTTATCTCCATAGTATTCAAATGTCAATTCTATAAGCTTGCTGTCATCTACATTTCCGGATGAATTAGCTATTTTAACATTATAGCTATCAGATGCTTTAATCAACCTGCCATATTGACTAAGTCCTGCATCATAAGTAGTTGTAATTACGCAGTTTACATCATGATAATATGTGCCGGAAGGAATATTTATAGCAAATCTATTATCTGCAGTCATTACTTCAGCACCTGATATTGGGATGACATTTGTTGTTGCTTTTTTCATTGCATTGTTCATATTTGCTTCTCTAAAAGCTGTATTATAAGCTTCTTCATATGCCCTTAAAAATCCGGATATAAAACCATCCTCATATTCATCATTGTCATTGCTTAAAGCATAATCCCTTATAATTTCTGATTCTGTAGGCAAATTGTTGTAAACAAGAGAATCCGTGCCTTCATAAAAATCCTTGGCACCATAAGCAGCTCCAATAATCAAACCGGCAGCTTCACCATCACTAACCCCTTGCTCCAATGTAAGCTTATCAGGCTCAAACATAGCTTTGTCATAAGCGTCAATATATCCTTCTTGAAAAGCTTTATTAAATTCAGTAATAAATTTGTTCTTATATGCTGTACTTTGTTTATCTAAGTTATACATATTACTAATCTTACTTCTGCTTGGAAGCAAATCTTTCCAATCAGATGATTCACTATTCTGAAAATCTTTAGCACCATAGATCTCACCAAGTGCTTTACCTAATGTAGTAGCATAATCTACTTTTTGATCTGTTTTTTTATCATATTTTTCATCATAACCATCGTCACTGCCATCATCATATCCGTCTAAAAACCCTTTTTCAAATTCACTTTCATTATAATCAACTATATCTTTCTTAATATTATTATGCTTTCGAGAGTCTTTATAACTATTTCTATACGTAGATCTTGCAGTTACATTGCTGTTTGCTTTATCATAGCCAATGTCATACCCTGCATCGTATCCTGCATCATAGCTTTCACTGTCCACAGCGGCAAAGACGGTTACGGTATTTAAAAGCATTAACAAAACTATCAAAATTGATAATATTCTATTTGTAATTTTCATTTGCCTTACCTCCTCACAAGTACTAATACTTTTCCTACCGGTAATATATCACCTGCAGTCAAACTATTGTTTTTCATAATTTCATTTTTATAAGATATAGTTCCATATATCTGTCTTGAAATATCCGTTACCGTGTCACCCGATTTAACTACATAGAAATCATAAATCGGTTGATTGTTCCCTTGTGAATCTTGGTTGACAGGATAAAAGGCTTGCAGCTTATCTATTAAAAATACTCCTATATCATCCCTGTTAAATGGCATTTCAAAGTATATATGAGTTAATTTCAATGGATATAAATCTAAATCCTGTGGCGGAGAAACCTCTACATCAGACCATCCTAACCAGGATATACCTTTAGAAGCTACTACATCTATATCTTCACCATCTTGGGTTCTAAACCTAAAACCAATTGTCCCGGGAGAATATCCGAAGGCATTAACCCCAACACTTATACTGTCAGGAGGGTATTTTAACTCAATTTCAGACCCTAAATCGATATAAGCTCTGTTTTCTTGCCCGATGGCTAACATATTGTATTCAAATCTCAATGAATATTTACCAGACTTTTTAATTGTGGAAGGCTCCACATTCCCTTTAATATATTCATTTGATTGAATAAAGCTATAATTTCTAATTTCAAAATCATGAAGCGTATACACTTTAGAATAATCCCTGTCATTTATGGCAGTGCCACCTGCTCCGCTACTTCCTCCAGCGTATGCACCTCCTGCGGCTCCACCGGCTGCAGTAAAATCACTATATCCGTCATATGAAGCAAACAGGGAACCTTCTCGAGTACCATCTGCAGTTTCTACAAATATTACCTCCGGATCAGTTTCAGCAATTCCTTCAAGGCTGTATATCTTTAATGACATAGATCCTGTAACATTTGAATCGCTTTCTCTATCCATAAATAAATTATCAACTACGATTCTTCTGGGACTTGAGCTTAAGGCCTTAACAACTTCGATAGTTCCATCATAACTACCACTATAGGGAACTGAAATACTCATATTTTGAACAGCCAATTCTCCCATAGCTTCACTATTGGGATTAGTAAAGCTAAAATCATTTATATCTACTTTATCATCTGCAATCAAATCGTTTAATAGATATATTATCTGAGCTTGGTCAAGAACAGGAAAATAACTCTTTAATATTTCATTTCTTTCTCTATGTAGCATTTCCCATTCCTTTTTTATGCCGTCTTCCTTCTTAATTGTATTATTCATATCAACTATTTCATTATCCAGAGTTACAATTTCAGTTTTTAAGCTACTTACTTTTTCAGCTTGTGGAGTAAGTATAAAGCGATTTGACAAATAGACTACTAACACAATTCCCAATAAAGTAAGCAATGTCTTTTCGCTCTTAGTAAGAGGTCTTATATTAATTTTACTACTCTTGAGTTTTTTGTTCATCTATATTCACATCCTTAAAAATCGTATTTAAAACAAAATTATAATTACCTTCCACATTATCAATATTTGATATAAATACTGATTCAACATCTTCAATAAGTCCAAGACCCTTGCTAAATATTGCTACAGAATTACTATCCTTTGCAACACCGGAAATTTGTATATCTCTTCCATTTGCACTGAAATTAGTCATGAATAAATCTACAGGCATCTTTGATTCAATTTCAGACATCAATTTTTCACTGATAATATCATTTTTCGCAATATTTTTGTCCATCTTAATAATATTATCTACTTCTTTGCTAAAGACAGCCATCTCATCTTCAAGTACTTTTATTTCGTTATACTTATTAACTGTAACAGGATCTTCAGCAAGAGCACGCCTATCCTTTACTTGAGCTTTTAACATATTTATTTGAACTTGATTATATACTCCTACTGCCACAACTACAGCTATACACAGTACAAATAACATATATAGCAATATCATCTTATTAAACTTGAAATCCCGTTTTTCTATATACGGTTCAAAAAAGTTAAGATCACTCATTACTTCACCCCATTTACTCTTATTAGTGCGCCAATGGCATTAGCATAAATTGCCAGGTCACCATAAAATTTTACTTTATCTAAAACATTCAATTTAACACATGGCATATCGAAATAAGAGCTCATCAGATCTTCTATACCGTCAACGTGGGAATGATTGCCATAAATCAAAACTAATTCAATATCTTTATCTGTTTCTCTGGAATTATAATATCTAAATACCATATCAATTTTGTCAAGTATAACTGCAAACTTGCCTCTAAGGCCGGAAGCTATGGCAACATCTTGGTCATCAGACTCATCCAATGTCATAAAAGGAGTCTCATCAACAGTGGGACTTATCTCTTCCTTTATAACACGTGATATGCTCATAATCCCTTTATTAGTAATGTTAAGAGTTGTGCTCTCCTGTTCTAAATCCACACAAGCAATAGTAATATCATTGTCATAGATGCCGTTTATGGTATCACTATATTTAATTAACTTGCTTATAGCATTGCCTGCATAATCCAAAGCTACAGGTTTCAAACCTAAATTCTGCAATAAATTAAGATGAGTTTCAACCATATACTTAGGTACTCCTATTAACATTACATTTTGTTTTTCAACACCGTCTTCCTCTACAATATCAAGAGGAATATGTTGAACAACATATCCTTCAGGATCAACAGGCAAATATTCGTCTAATTGAAAGTTTAAAATTGACGCAATCTGCTTTTCTTCAACCTTTGGAAGCCTTATTTCTCTAATGATTATATTAGATGAATTTATTACGCCATATACTTCACCGCGTGATACATTATTCTTTGATAGTCCCTTCTGTAATACATATGAAAATTTCTCCATATCCTTTATTACTCCATCTTCATATAATCCTTCAGGAACCGGTATTGTAAAACACTTATTAACAATAATATTCTTCTTGTTGTACCTTCCTTCAACTACTCTAATCTCGTCCGCGCGAAATTCAATAGAAATAGTCATCTTTTTATTAAATAAACCCAAAGTCATCACCCCTTATAATAATAGATTGAAATACCAATTTATAATATCCTGTCCCAAGAGAACCGTTATAAAAAATCCTAAAACAATAAATGGTCCAAAGGGAATAGGGTCTTTCCGCGTTTTAATCTTTGCAGCTAATAAAACTATAGAAATAATTGCACCTAAAACAAACGATAATAATATATTCAATAATACGTATTTAGCTCCTAAAACAAAACCTAAAACACCAATAAGAGTTACATCTCCTCCACCCATACCACCACCGGATACAAACACAATGGCTAAAAATAGTCCTCCGGCAACCAAAAATCCTAAGATACTGCCAATTAAGTCCGG
>JAQVRY010000075.1:0-1204 GCA_028700795.1 Tissierellia bacterium
GGTTTGGCATTAGGTATTTTATTAGGTATTATTCTTCAGCCAAACCCTGATATTGCAGTTAATTTTGTAAAACCTTTCGGAACATTGTTTTTAAACCTTATTAAACTTGTAATCGTACCTTTGGTATTTTTCTCGCTTGTTGTTGGAACATGTAGCATGGATGATGTTAGAAAACTTGGCAGAATAGGTGGGAAAACGGTAGCCTATTATTTAATGACAACAGCTTTTGCTGTTACAATTGGATTGATTTTGGCAAACGTTACTAATGTGGGTGCCGGATATACCATTCCTTCGGATGCAGCCTATGAAATAACAGCTCCTCCAAATGTTATAGATACGTTACTTAATATTATTCCTGCAAATCCATTGAAGGCTCTTGTTGATGGCAATATGCTTCAAGTTATAGCTTTTGCTATTATTATAGGAGCAGGAATTATAGGTATTGGAGAAAAGGGAAAAATATTGCAGCAAATGTTTGATTCCGGTGCTGAAGTAATGTATAAAATTATTGGTAAAATAATGGAGTTTGCTCCAATAGGAGTATTTGCACTTATTACACCGGTTGTTGCTCAAAATGGTCCCAGTGTATTGCTTCCACTGCTTAAATTAATAATTGTTGTTTATGCAGGCTGTGCAATTCATGCGTTGTTCACATATTCTTCAACGTTATGGATATTTGCAAAGGTAACTCCTATGCAGTTCTTTAAAGGAATTGCACCGGCTATGGTTTTTTCATTTACAACAGCCAGCAGTTCAGCAACCCTTCCTATTACTATGAAAAGGACAGAGGAGAATTTAGGTGTACCTAAATCAATCTGCAGCTTTACCCTTCCGTTAGGTGCTACTATTAATATGGACGGAACCGCTATTTATCAAGGAATTTGTGCATTCTTTATCGCACAGATTTACGGGATAGATTTACCTGTTTCGGCGCAACTTACTATAATTTTGACTGCAACATTAGCTTCAATAGGTACTGCAGGAGTTCCGGGCGCTGGAATGATAATGCTTGGAATGGTATTACAGGCAGTTGGTCTTCCAATTGAAGGAATTGTAATTATTGCAGGTGTAGATAGAATACTTGATATGATGAGAACTATGGTAAATATAACAGGTGATGCAGCTTGCTCAGTAGTAGTTGCAGCAACAGAAGGCGAGTTAGACAGATCGGTTTTTGAAAAACCTACATCATCAGCGAAATAGC
>JAQVRY010000075.1:1304-3551 GCA_028700795.1 Tissierellia bacterium
AACAACTTATTTCAGTATGAAATTTCGAACTTCGCCGTGAAGGGATATGAGTGCAGACATAATTTAAAATACTGGAGTCAAGAAGAATATGTAGGAATCGGACCTTCAGCTCATTCGTTTTTAAAAAATAAGAGATTTAATAATCCATCTGATTTAAAAGAATACATACTAAGCGGGGGAAATAGCAATTTCCAAAGAAACATCCTTGAAGTTATGGATGATAATCAAATGATATTTGAATATATAATACTGCGCTTAAGACTTACAGAGGGACTTAAATTTGCAGATTTTGAAAATAAATTTTCAGTTAATTTTAAAGAAGTTTATGCTAAGCAAATTGAGTATTTATTGAAAAATAATTTAATTGAAATAGATGATGCTGCAGTTCGTCTCACAAAAAGAGGCATGGATATATCAAATTATGTTTTTGAGCAATTTTAAGCCGAAAATTTTGCATTTAATCTATTGACAAAGTTAATCATAAGTAGTATCTTTATATTATGGAGTTAGCACTCAATCGATGAGAGTGCTAACAACAGAAAAGGAGTGAGGAAATGTCTTTGGACAAGAGGAAAGTGAAGATTCTAAAAGCTATTATCTCAAGTTATATTGATAATGCTGAAGCAGTCGGCTCAAGGACAATTTCAAAAAAATATGAGCTTGGAGTAAGCCCGGCAACCATCAGAAATGAAATGTCTGATTTGGAAGATATGGGTTATTTAGTTCAGCCTCATACTTCATCAGGACGAATACCAACAGATAAAGCATACAGATACTATGTGGATGATTTATGGAGAAAAGCTAAAATTTCAAAAAATCCGAATTTAGATCAGCTTATGGAAATAATTGAGGATAAATCAAACGAATTAGATGAAATATTCAAAAATTCCGTTCGAATACTGTCCCAATTTACTAAATATACATCATTTGTAGTTGCACCTCAGTATAAGCAATCTGTTATTAAAAGAATCCAATTAGTGCCTGTTTCGGAAAACAAGGTATTGATGCTTATTATATTGCAGACCAATATTGTTAAGCAGGTAATGCTGAGATTAAGCAGACCCATACCTTATAACCAGCTGGAAAAAATATCGGAATCACTTTCCGAAAAAATGTACGGTCAAAGATTGGAGGATATTGATAAAAATAAGGATAGTTTAATTAAAGAGTTATACTATACGAGAGAATCAAACAGCGATGCATTGATGGAGCTGTTGCCATATTTAATGGAACATATCTCAAGGTTTGAAGAAGTCAATGTATTTTCTGACGGTATAACAAATATATTGGAGTTGCCTGAATATAATGATGTTGTTAAAGCAAGAGAATTTATTTCATTTGTGGAAGACAAGACCAGCGTGGCTAAATTGCTGCAATATAACGGTGAGGAAGATTTAGACATATGTATAGGCAGCGAAAATAAAAACCGTGAATTAAAGGATTGCAGCCTTATAACAGCAACCTATAAATTTAACGGAAAGCTGATTGGAAGAATCGGAGTAATCGGACCTACAAGGATGGATTATAACAATGTAATTTCAACTGTTAAATCCATTTCGGATGCTATAAATGAAATAATCAGTCTAAACTTTAACGGAGAAAACAAGGAGTGAAGAAATGGCAAAAGGTAAGAAGCATGATGAAGTTAATGAAATTGAAAAAGAGCTAAAAGAGACAGATAAGACTTTGGCAGAATCTAAAAAAAATAACAACATAAAAGATAACACACAAACGTCAGATGCATCGACAGAAACAAAAGAAGAAGCTGATGAAATAAATAAGAAAAACGAAGAAATAGAAGCACTTAACAACAGATTGTTAAGACTTCAGGCAGACTACTTAAACTATAAAGACAGGACAGAAAAAGAAAAACACTCAACTTACGGGGATGCAGTAATCTCTGTAATTTGCGACTTGCTTCCTGTTATTGACAACCTTGAAAGAGCAATTGCTGCAGATATCTCTGAAACAGACAATTTCAAGGAAGGTGTAGTGATGGTTTACAATCAGCTTAAGGGAATCCTTAATAAAAAAGGATTAAAAGAAATTGAAGCACTGCATAAACCATTTGATTACAATCTGCACTATGGTGTGTCATTTGAAGAATGCGAAGATTACGATGACGGAATCATAATCGATGTTCTTCAAAAAGGGTATACTGTTAATGATAAAATGATAAGACCAGCAATGGTCAGAATATGTAAGAAGCCCTAACCCAATTTCTTCGACCGTAAGGGAGAAAGAAAT
>JAQVRY010000075.1:3651-6959 GCA_028700795.1 Tissierellia bacterium
CAATAAAAAATAGATTTTTAAAAAAATCATTTCAAATCATAAATGGAGGAATAAAATGAGCAAAATAATAGGAATTGACTTAGGTACAACGAATTCTTGTGTATCTGTAATGGAAGGCGGAGAAGCCGTTGTAATAGCTAATGTGGAAGGTAAACGAACAACACCTTCAATCGTGGCATTTACAAAAGATGGAGAAAGATTAGTAGGTGAAACAGCCAAAAGACAGGCAGTTACAAACCCCGACAGAACAATAACATCAATAAAAAGAGACATGGGCTCTAACAGAAAAATTAATATCGATGGAAAATCATACACACCGCAGGAAATTTCTGCTTTCATACTTCAAAAATTAAAAGCAGATGCAGAAAGTTATCTTGGAGAACCGATTACACAAGCAGTTATCACTACGCCGGCATACTTCACTGACAGCCAGAGACAGGCAACAAAGGATGCAGGGAAAATTGCAGGATTAGAAGTAAAAAGAATTATAAACGAGCCGACAGCTGCAGCATTGGCTTACGGTATTGACAAAGAAACACAGATGCAGACAATCATGGTTTATGACCTTGGAGGCGGTACATTTGACGTTTCAATACTTGAAATAGGCGAAGGGGTATTTGAAGTTAAAGCTACATCAGGAAACAATAAACTTGGCGGAGATGACTTTGACCAAGTAGTTATAAATTACTTAGCAGAACAATTCCAGAAGGACAACGGAATTGACTTAAGAAAAGACAAAATGGCACTTCAAAGATTAAAAGAAGCAGCAGAAGCAGCAAAGAAGGAATTGTCAAGCGCAATGACAACTTCAATTAATCTGCCGTTTATCACTGCTACTCAAGATGGTCCAAAACATATGAACATGGACCTTACAAGAGCAAAATTTAATGAACTGACATCGTTCTTGGTTGAAAAAACCGTAGAGCCTGTTAAAAAAGCAATGGCAGATGCCAAGTTATCAGCAGATCAAATAGACAAAGTATTATTGGTTGGTGGCTCCACAAGAATTCCTGCAGTTCAGGAAGCAGTTAAAAGATTGACAGGCAAAGACCCGCACAAGGGAATCAACCCTGATGAATGTGTTGCGCTTGGAGCAGCAATTCAAGGCGGGGTATTGACAGGAGAATTCGGAACAGATATACTACTTGTTGATGTTACTCCATTGTCATTAGGAATTGAAACATTAGGAGGAGTATTTACTAAATTAATAGACAGAAATACCCGCATACCTACAAAGAAAAGCCAGATATTCTCAACAGCAGCAGACAATCAGCCTGCAGTAGACATCCACGTATTGCAGGGTGAAAGACAAATGGCAGATGGCAATGTGACACTTGGAAGATTCCAGTTGTCAGGTATTGTTCCTGCACCAAGAGGAATTCCTCAAATAGAAGTAACATTTGACATAGATGCCAACGGTATAGTAAATGTAAGTGCAAAGGATATGGGAACAGGCAAGGAACAAAAAATCACAATCACAGCGTCAACAAAAATGTCTGATGCTGATATAGAGAAGAAAGTTAAAGAAGCAGAGCAATTTGCAGAAGAAGACAGAAAGAAAAAAGAAGACATTGAAATTAAAAACAATGCAGATACATTAGTATACCAAACAGAAAAAACATTGAAAGACTTAGAAGGCAAAATTACTGAAGAAGAAAAAGCTTCAGCTCAAGAAGCAGCTGCTGCTCTGAAGAAAGCAATTGAAAGCAACGATACAGCTCAAATGAAAGAAAAGACAGAAGAGTTGACAAAGGTATTTAATGACCTTGCTCAAAAGCTTTATGCACAAACAGGTCAGCAGGGAGGAGCAGAAGGCGACCCTAACTTCGACCAGGGTGCAGCACCGAATGAAGACGTAGTTGATGCAGATTTTGAAGAAATTCATGACGATAACGAAAACAATTAATAAATCTTGCATTTCACTGCTATGAATACCATATCAGTACTGTGAATAAGATAGGTGTCATTCTGAGAGCTTTAGATCGAAGAATCTCATCTTTTAAAAACTGAGATCCTTCGCTAGTGCTCAGGATGACAAGAATCATATATGAATTAAAAACCAGCCAAGCTAAATCCTAGTAGGGTTTAGCTTGGTTGATGTAAGGTGGTGAAAGAGTGGCTAAAAGAGACTACTATGAAATCCTTGGAATCAGCAAAGATGCTGATGAAAAGGAAATAAAATCAGCATTCAGAAAATTGGCAAAGCAATACCATCCTGATTTGAACCCGGACGATAAAGATGCAGAAGCGAAATTCAAAGAAGTAAATGAAGCCTATGAAATTCTGTCAGACCCCGAAAGAAAAGCTAAGTATGACCAATTTGGTCATGCGGCATTCGACCAAAGTAACGGCTTTGGAGGAGGAGCAGGATTTAACGACTTTGGCGACATATTTGGAGATATATTCGGAGATTTCTTTGGAGGCGGCTTCAGCGGAAGTACAAGGACTCAGAGAACCGGACCTAAAGCAGGCTCCGATTTGAAGATAAAATTGGATATAACTTTTGAAGAAGCAGCATTCGGAACTAAAAAGGAAATTAAAATAAATCGTATAGAAAAATGCCACGTCTGTGAAGGAACAGGGGCTAAGAAAGGTACCAGCAAAAAAACATGTCCCACCTGTCAAGGCTCTGGCAGCATAAGAACAGTGCAAAGAACACCATTCGGACAATTTGCAAGCACTAAGATATGCTCAACTTGCAGCGGTACAGGAGAAGTGGTAGAAGAGCCATGCACTTCATGCAGCGGTTCAGGCAAGGAGAGAAAAACAAGGAAGCTTTCAATAAACATTCCTGCAGGAGTTGACACAGGCTCGGTAATTCCATTAAGGGGTGAAGGAAACCACGGTGAGCGTGGAGGTCCTGCCGGAGACCTGTATGTATATATCAATGTGAAACCTCATGAAATATTTGAAAGAGACGGAAACGATGTATGGTGTGAAATACCAATAACATTTGCGAAAGCAACATTGGGGGGCTCTATTGAAGTTCCCACAATTGAAGGCAAGGTAAAATACGATGTGCCTGAAGGAACTCCGACCGGAACAGTTTTCAGACTTAAAAACAAAGGTATTAAAAACTTGAGAGGTGCCGGCAAGGGAGACCAGTATGTGAGAGTTAAAATAGAAGTTCCTAAGAAACTTTCAGAAAAACAAAGAAACATTTTAGAGCAATTTGCAAACGAAATGGGAGAGAAAGTAGACAATGACAAAAAAGGCTTCTTCGGAAAAATGAAGGATGCTTTTAAAGATTAATCTTTCGACATTTTTCGCTAATAATCAACAACAATGTAAATTTCTTAAGAATTTCT
>JAQVRY010000076.1:0-4253 GCA_028700795.1 Tissierellia bacterium
CTGTTCTTATTATACTGCTTTCCTTTCGCTCCGTCATTTTTACTGAGCGGCACTGCAGCTTTGACAAATATGAGAACGGAAATGTTCCTTGCTATATTACTGCCGTCAAAATTTGTAATGCTTTTATCATTGGCTTTTATAGGTGAAAATGTAAGCTCATTCTTCGAAAATCCTGCCAAGTCAATATTCTTTATAGTATTTATCGTGCTGTTAAATCTATTAGTAAAGTATGTGTTCGAAAAATATGAACAATACTACAGACAGTAATTGGTGATTTTTTTTATGATATAGTGTATAATATGTAATATATTGCTAATAAAAAGATAAAGTTTAAAATTGGACAACGTATAAGGAGAATTATTAATGTTTAACTTTAAAAAGATAGAATTGGAAGATAAAGAATGGATTGTTCCCATATTGAGAGAATCAGTTATTTCAGGATGCCATCAAAATTTTGGCAATTTGTTTGCCTGGAGGGAAATAAATGACACAAAGGTTGCTAAAGTCAATGATTTTTTGGTTGCCAAACAATTTATTAGCAATGTAAAAGATATATATCTTTATCCCATGGGAAAAGGAGATGTTAAACCTGTAATTGAAGAAATAATAAGGTCTGTTGATAAAAATCTAATTTTTGCAGGATTATCCCCTGAAGAAGCTAATGAAATGGATGAATTGTATCCGGGGAGATTTATTTATGATCAAGTAAGGGATGATTATGACTATATTTATCTGTTAGAAAAAATGGTTTCATTAAAAGGAAAAAAACTTCATAGAAAAAGAAACCATCTCAATGCTTTTATAAGAAATAATCTTGTTTGGACATTTGAAACCATAACTGAGGAAAACAAAGCTGAATGCATTGAGATGAACAAAAAATGGTGCATTGACATAGGATGTAAAGACGATAAAAGTCTAATGGATGAAAACTGTGCTACTAAATATTTCTTAAAATATTTTAATGAGCTTGAACTTCAAGGCGGTTTAATCAGAGTGGACAATGAAGTTGTGGCTTATACCATAGGTGAAGTTTTAAATACAGATACATATGTAGTACATATTGAAAAAGCTTTTAAAGATGTACAAGGCGCTTATCCAATGATAAACCAACAATTTGCTGCCTGGGTTCAAGAAAAATATCCTCATTTGATTTACATAAACAGGGAAGAAGACATGGGCATGGAAGGCTTAAGGAAAGCGAAACTTTCATATTATCCTGATAAGATGGCTGTTAAATACCGTGCAGTTCTTAAATAAAAAGAATTATGCCTTACTTACGTAAGGCATAATAAAATATTTATAAAAAAACAAGGGGGAGAGGGAAGTAAATCATTATTTAATTTACACTTATACTTTACCCTAAAAAGCTTTAAGTAATCTTAAGATATATACTTATAATATTTGTTTTTGGAGGTGTAAAAATGATGGATAATTTAAGTATTTCAAATGCAATGAAAATCAAGCTAAGCGATGAGTTACCGGAGTATCCCGTTTTAAAGGAAAATGTAAGACGTGCTCCCAAAAGAGAAGTTACTTTAAATGAAAGAGAAATAAAACTGGCACTGAAGAATGCATTAAGGTATGTGCCGGAAAGTCTCCATGAAAAATTGGCTCCTGAATTCTTAGATGAACTTATGACTCGCGGAAGGATTTACGGCTACCGTTTCATTCCCAAAGAAAAAATCTACGGCAGACCTATTGATGAGTACAAGGGTAAATGTATAGAAGGCAAAGCATTTCAAGTTATGATTGACAATAATTTAGCTCATGAAGTTGCCCTTTATCCATATGAATTAGTTACCTATGGGGAAACAGGACAGGTTTGTCAAAACTGGATGCAGTATCAGTTAATTAAGAAATATCTTGAAGAATTAACAGATGAGCAAACATTAGCTGTTATGTCCGGTCATCCCTTGGGTCTTTTTAAATCTCATAAAAGCAGCCCCAGAGTTATTATATCAAATGGTTTAATGATAGGAATGTTTGACAATCCTCATGACTGGTCAAAAGCAACCGCAATGGGTTGTTCAAGTTACGGGCAAATGACGGCAGGCGGCTGGATGTACATAGGACCTCAGGGTATTGTTCACGGAACATTTAATACACTTATAAATGCAGGAAGAAAAGAATTGGGAATACCTGGAGATAAGGATTTGGCAGGACACTTGTTTATTACTTCAGGTCTTGGAGGAATGAGCGGCGCCCAGCCTAAAGCTGTTGAAATAGCCAATGGTGTAGGTATAATTGCAGAAGTTGATTTTTCAAGAATAGAAACCAGGCTGGCACAAGGATGGGTTTCAACAGTAACGGATTTCGTTGAAGAAGCCTTTGAAATCGCAAGAGAGTATCTGTACAAAAAACAAACAATTTCAATAGCATACCACGGCAATATAGTTGATCTGCTGGAATATGCAGTAGATAACAACATTCATGTGGATTTGTTGTCTGACCAGACTTCATGTCATGTACCATATGACGGAGGTTATTGTCCCAAAGGACTTACATTTGAGGAAAGAACAGAATTATTAAACAGTGACAGAGAGAAATTCGCGCAGATGGTAGATAAGTCTTTGGCTGACCACTTTAAAGCAATAAAAGCTTTGGTAGACAGAGGTTCATATTTCTTTGATTACGGCAATGCATTTATGAAGGCTGTTTTTGATTCGGGTGTGAAGGAAATTGCCAAAAATGGCGCAGATACAAGCGAAGGGTTCATATTCCCTTCTTATGTTGAAGATATAATGGGACCCATGCTTTTTGATTATGGATACGGACCATTTAGATGGGTTTGTTTAAGTGGTAAGCCTGAAGATTTGCATAAAACAGACCAAGCTGCAATGTCTGTGATTGATCCTAATAGAAGAGGTCAAGACAGAGATAATTATATTTGGATTAGAGATGCGGAAAAAAATAAATTAGTTGTGGGAACTCAGGCAAGAATACTATATCAGGATGCGTTGGGAAGACGTGATATAGCTCTGAAATTTAATGACATGGTAAGAAACGGAGAAATCGGTCCCGTAATGCTTGGGAGGGACCATCATGATACAGGTGGAACGGATTCTCCTTTCAGGGAAACATCAAACATATATGACGGCAGTAATGTTACCGCTGATATGGCTGTTCACTGCTTTGCGGGAAATGCAGCAAGAGGTATGTCCTTGGTCGCACTTCATAATGGCGGAGGAGTAGGTATTAGCAAGGCAATTAACGGAGGTTTCGGTCTTGTCCTTGACGGAAGTAAAAGAGTCGATAAAATAATAAATGCTTCCATTCCTTGGGACACCATGGTTGGAGTGTCAAGAAGAAGCTGGGCAAGAAACGAGCATTCAATTGAAACAACAATTGAATACAATAATAAATTTGAAGGTCAAGACCACATTACAATACCATTTGTGGCAAAAGATGAATTAATTGAAGAAACCTTAAAAAATTTTAAAAACAACGGTGAACAGAATGGATAGAATAATAGAATGTGTACCTAATTTCAGTGAAGGCAGAAATACGGAAAAGATAGAAAAAATCTTGGATGTTTTCAGAGGAAGAAAAGGGGTTAAGCTATTAGACTATTCAAGTGACGAAGACCATAACCGCACGGTGGTAACCATTGTGGGAGAGCCGGAGGAGGTTAAGATAGCAATGGTTGAAGCTATCGGCAGGGCTGTTGAGCTTATTGATTTGAATGATCATGAGGGACAGCATCCCCGCATGGGAGCTGTAGATGTGGTTCCTTTCATACCCATAACAAATGTTACTGTTGAAGAAGCAGATAAATTAGCAAAGGATGTAGCAAAAGAAGCAGCTGAAAAATACAGTCTGCCATTTTTCCTTTATGAAAAATCTGCATCCGCGCCTCACAGAGAAAATCTTGCAAATGTGAGAAAAGGGCAGTTTGAGGGAATGACAGAGAAAATGAAGGATGAGCTTTGGAAGCCGGATTTCGGACCTGACACTATTCATCCGACTGCAGGCGTTACGGCAATAGGTGCAAGAATGCCTTTGATTGCTTTCAATGTAAATTTATCAACTCCTGATATAGAAATTGCAAATAAAATTGCAAAGCAGGTAAGACATTTAAGCGGAGGATTTAGATTTGTAAAAGGTATTGGCGTTGAATTGCATGACAGAGGAATTGTACAAGTATCAATGAACTTAACCGATTATACCAAGACATCCATATACCGTGTATTTGAAACTATTAAAATGGAAGCGGCAAGGTATGGTGTAAATGTTGTAGGCAGCGAAATTGTAGG
>JAQVRY010000076.1:4353-6947 GCA_028700795.1 Tissierellia bacterium
ACTCATCTTATATTCGGAGGTTACAGAGCCGATGAATTTTCGTGGAGATTAAAGGGCGACAGCTATATGTCAATAATGGAACGTGGAGGAGGAATAACAAGCTCCGTAAGAGCCACAAGGAACACCTCCTTAGAGGAATTTATAGCTCTTGGAATTAAAAGACTTGATAAAATATTAGCTATGGGCGTTACTACAGTAGAGGGAAAAAGCGGATACGGACTTGATTGTGAAACGGAAATAAGACAGCTTAAAGCAATGAAACAATTAAATGAAATGCATCCTGTTGATATTGTTCCTACGTTTTTAGGACCTCACAGTGTTCTTCCCGAGTATAAGGGCAAGGAAGATGAATTCATTAAATTTATGATTGATGATGTTCTCCCTAAGGTTAAGAAAGAAAACTTAGCTGAATTTGCAGATATATTTTGTGAGAAAAATGTATTTACAATTGAACAGTCCAGAAAATTTTTAACTGCTGCAAAGAATGCAGGTCTTAAATTGAAAATTCACGCAGATGAAATGTATCAGTTAGGCGGAGCGGAATTAGCAGTTGAATTAGGCTGTACTTCAGCAGACCATCTTCTTCAGGCTTCCGATGAAGGAATAAGACAGCTGTCTGAGTCAAATACAGTTGCAACCCTTCTTCCCGGCACCGCGTTTTGTCTTAAGGAAGAATATGCAAGGGCAAGACATATGATTGATTCAGGATGTGCCGTTTCTTTGGCTACAGACTTTAACCCGGGGAGCTGCTTTACAAACTCAATTCCACTAATTATAGCTCTTGCTGCACTTCATATGAATATGACAATTGAAGAAATTATAACTTCTCTGACAATAAATGCTGCAGCTGCAGTAGGTAAAAGCGCTACAACAGGAAGTATAGAGAAGGGTAAGAAGGCGGATGTCATTATATTGGAATATCCTTCAATTCACTTTCTTCCATACCACGCTGCAGTTAACATTGTTGAAACCGTAATAAAGAACGGTAAAATTGTAAGGGGTTTAATATGAAAAATATGACTATAAATGAATTTGCAAAAATTGTTGCTTCTGATTCTCCTGTACCCGGAGGAGGAAGTATTGCGGCATTGTGCGGTGCATTAGGCGCCGCACTGGCTGAAATGGTTGCGAATTTAACTGTTACAAAGAAAAAGTATGCTGATTCAAAAGAAGAGATGACGGATATAATCAGTAAAGCTTCTCAGCTTAGAGATAAGCTGTTAAATTATATTGAAGAAGACAGCCTTGCATACAACAAGGTTATGGAAGCATATAAGCTTCCAAAAGAAACCGAAAAAGAAAAAGCTTATCGCAGGGATAGAATCCAAGAAGGTCTAAAAGTTGCCGCATCAGTGCCTTTAAAGGTTGCAGAAACTTCATTTGAAATATTTCCTTTGGCGGAAGCCGTGGTGTTAAGAGGCAACGTAAGCTCCGTAACGGATGCCTTGGTAGGTGCAATGATGGCAAGAACCGGCGTGCTGTCAGCCGTACTGAATATTAGAATTAATTTGGATTCAATTAAGGACGATGAATTTGTAAAAGCTTTAAAAGAAAAGGCAGATATACTTGAAGAGAAAACCAATAGATTTGAAAAAGAAATATTGGAATTGTCGCCTTTTAAGTAAATATAATATATATAATCAGGGCTGAAGGATAAGAATGACATAAGTAAAGGCCTGATTTACAGGCCTTTTTACTGATAATATCAAGCTCCGGACAGCTGCTACAGCTGATTAGAGGGTTTTACTAGCATCTTATGTCGTCGCACTCATCAAATAAAATAACTAATAATAAGAAGAAAAATAATAAATTTGATCCTCCGCCTGTTCCGGCTACTCTACCTCTATGAAAAAATCCCATAATTAACCTCCTTAAATTTATGTGTGTATGATATTATATGTCTGAAGGTTTCTTTAGTTACTGTGATTTATTTCAAAATTTTATTTAAACGCTCATTAATAACATTGAAGTCAATATTTTGGAAAAAGGCATCTATATAAACACTTCGGTTTGTACCGAAGTCAATCATATAGGCATGTTCATAAACATCCATTACTATTAAAGGCTCTGCATACAGCATTACACCGCAATCATGGGAGTCTTGACCATATATGTAGTATTCATTGTTATACCTGTCATAACAAAGCAAAACCCAGCCTCTCATGCTCATACCGATGCATTTGAACTTTTCTCGGAAATTATTATAGGAGCCAAAAGTATCTATTAGTATTCTTTCGATAGAACCGTGAATTCGGGTGTTGTTACCTGTTAAATTTTCAAAATACATCTCATGAAGCTTTATGCTGTCAAAACAAAAAGTTTTTGATTTTTGAGCAGAACGAATATCACTGTAGTTGGAGTTGCATTCATCAAATATTCTATCGTTTTTTAAATCATTGTTTACCTTGTTAAGGCAACTAATGTAATTTGTGTATAACTGATAATGTTCACTTAATTGAACCGGTGAAAAATATCTTACGTTTGAAAAGTTATAATTTTTTGGTTCCAGTTTTTTCATTTTTATACCTCCGACAATTATATTTAATTATATGTGCGGGAAAATGAATATATGAACTGAAAGTTTTCCTTTACCC
>JAQVRY010000077.1 GCA_028700795.1 Tissierellia bacterium
GAACCATTAGCTGAAGGAGCTGTTAAAACAGGATTGGCAGTTGTGTCATCTATAGAGAAATCAAAGGATGCAGGCGAAAAAGACGGAGCAGCACAAACAGATTCAGTAATTGTTGCAGTTACTATTGACAATGAAGGAAAAATAGTGCAAACTTTAATTGATACTGCACAAACTAAAATTGAATTCAGCAAAGAAGGTAAGATTTTACCTGATCTGAATACTGTGTTTAAGTCTAAACAAGAGCTTAAAGAAGAATACGGAATGATTAAAGCTTCAACTATTGACAAGGAATGGTATGAACAAGCTAATGCTTTAGCTGAATATGTAGAAGGCAAGACTGTTGAAGAAGTTAAAGGTATTGCAGTTGATGAAGCGGGAGTTACAACTGAAGCTGACTTAGTATCATCAGTAACAATTAAGATTAATCCTTATAAAGAAGCTATTGAAAAAGCTGCAGCAAATGCTCAGAATTTAGGAGCTGACGCTTCTGATAAATTAGGTTTGGGAGTTGTAACTACAATCTCAAAATCCAAGGATGCAACAGCTGATAATGAAGGATTAGCTCAAGCTTATTCAACATATACCGTAGCAACATTTGATGCAGACGGAAAAGTAACAAGCTCAGTAATTGATGCATCTCAAGCTAATGTAAATTTTGATGCAGCAGGTAAAATAACTACAGACCTATCAGTGGCACCTATAACTAAGGTTGAGTTAGGCGAAGATTACGGAATGAAAAAAGCTTCTGCAATAGGTAAAGAATGGTATGAACAAGCAGATGCATTTGCAGCTTATGTAGTAGGCAAAACGGTTGAAGAAATTAAAGGCATAGCAGTTGATGAAAGCGGTCATGCTACTGAAGAAGATTTAGTATCATCTGTTACAGTTGGAATTGTTGACTTACAGAGTATTTTTGAAAAAGCATTTATCAATTCGAACATATAACGATAAACATTTAATCATCATTAGTGGGGCAGATTTTGCCCCTTTGTTTTTTTAAGAGGTGAAAGTTGATTAAGAAGGTTATTTCCATAATATTGTTAATATCCGCACTAATGAGTTTAACTGCATGCGGCGAAAAAGAACTTAACAAGTATCAATCTGAATTTTTAATGCTGTTTGATACTGTTACGAGGATTGTGGGATATTCAGAGAGCAAGGAAGAGTTTAAAGAATATTCTCAGATTATTCATGACGATTTGAAGGAATATCATCAGCTTTATGATATTTACAATGATTATGAGGGTGTAAACAATATTAAAACAATCAATGATAATGCAGGAATAAAACCTGTGAAGGTAGACAAAAGAATAATTGAGCTTCTTAAATTTTCAAAGGAGCTATATGAGAAGACAAATGGTAAAACAAATATTGCCTTCGGGTCAGTTTTGAAAATCTGGCATAAATACAGAAATGAAGGAATAGAAGACCCTGAAAATGCGTCTCTTCCTACAGATGAAGAGTTAAAAATTGCAAATGAACATACTAATATTGAAGATATGATTATTGATGAGGAGAATTCAACAGTCTTTTTAAAAGATCCTCTTATGAGTCTTGATGTCGGCGCCATAGCAAAGGGATATGCAACTGAACAGGCAAGCAAAATGGCAAGAGACAGTGGATTACATTCCGGATTATTGTCCGTAGGAGGAAATGTTCGAGCTATAAACAATAATGCCACTACAAATGAGCCATGGAATGTAGGAATCCAAAATCCAGATCGCGAAGCTGAAAAATCTGTTATTGAAGTAGTTAAGTTAGATAACAGTTCTTTGGTAACAAGCGGTGATTATGAAAGATATTACACTGTAGACGGAGAGAAGTATAATCATATAATAGATCCTGACACAATGTATCCTTCAAAATATTTTACTGCCGTATCCATAATAAGCAAGAATTCAGGAGTGTCAGATGCCTTATCAACAGCTATTTTCTGCATGCCCTTTGAGGAGGGTCTTGAGTTTATAAATTCAATGCCTGAAACAGAAGCAATGTGGATTTTCAGCGATAAAACAATAAAATACAGCGATAACTTCGAAAGCTTTATTAAACAATAGCACTATGGTTTTTTTAATTGACACTAAATGAATATTAATATAGAATGAATAAGCAATTCTAATGGGTTGCTTATTTGCATTCCATGCGTATGAACATCAAGAGGTAATTATGGAAAAATCAAAGCTTAAAATCATTCGTTTATTAGCAAAAGGATTTATAAAGTTTTTCTTTATATCTGCTGCAGCAACCATACTAAAGGTTGCTGCAAGTTTTGCTGTGCCTCAAGTTATAAGATTTACCGTAGACCATGTCATAGATGATGTTCCCTTGAGCTACATTAGACCGGTTATGAATATGATAGATAATATAGGCGGGATGGAATTCTTAAAAGAAAATTTATGGATTATTGCTGTTTTAATACTAATTTTAGCAGTTTTAACAGGAATAAGCGATTATCTCAGTAGAATTACCGTTGCTAAGGGAACGGAAGGAATTATAAAAAGTATAAGAGATAAACTGTTTGAGCATATACAAAGATTGCCATACAGTTGGCATATCAAAAATCAAACAGGAGATATAATACAAAGGTCAACATCAGATGTAGAAGTGGTGCGTAATTTTATCAGCACTCAATTGGTTGAAATGTTCAGGGTAGTCATATTAGTTATAATTTCGCTGATTTTAATGTTTTCTATGAGTTCTCAGCTTACTGCTGCAGTATTGATATTTATACCTGTTGTGGTTTTATATTCAACAATTTTTTATGGCATATTGTCAAAAAAATTCTTGGTTGCGGATGAAGCTGAAGGGCAGCTTTTTACCACAATTCAGGAAAATTTAACAGGTGTACGTGTTGTTAGAGCCTTTGGCAGAGAAAAGCATGAAATAGAAAAGTTTTCAGAAAGGAATAATACATTTTCAGAGCTATGGGTTAAGCTTGGATATCAGTTAGGATATTATTGGGGAATCGGCGATTTGGTAACGGGAGCACTCCTTATGGTAATTGTTATATATGGTACTTTTTTTGCAATAAATGATGTAATTACACTGGGAGAATTTTTGGCATTTGCTTCTTATACTGCAATGATTGCATGGCCTCTTCGAAGCTTTGGCAGAATTTTATCGGAGCTTAGCAAAGCCAAAGTTTCTTTAAAAAGGATTTGTGAGATTTTAAGTGAGCCGGAAGAGCATGACAGTTCGGATTCCGGAACTCCGGATATTTATAATGATATTGAATTTAAAAATGTTACATTTAAATACGATGGAGAAAATACGGTTTTAAAGAATGTCAGCTTTACAATAAAGGCAGGGAGCACATTTGCCATATTAGGCGGTACCGGTTCCGGAAAAACAACTCTTATGTATCTTCTAAACCGATTGTATGACTTGCCTGATGGTATGGGCAGTATTACCATAGGCGGAGTAGACATTAGTAATATTAATAGAGAACATTTAAGAAAAAATATTGGAATGGTACTTCAGGAGCCCTTTTTATTTTCACGTACCATTAAAGACAATATAGCGATAGTTGAGCCTGATGCTTCCATGGATGAAATAAAGGAAGCTGCATCGATAGCTCAAGTTGATAAATCTATAGAAGAATTTTCAAAGGGCTATGATACAATTGTGGGAGAAAGAGGAGTTACATTGTCTGGAGGGCAAAAACAACGTGTGGCAATAGCTCGAATACTGCTTAAAAAAACACCGATTATGGTGTTTGACGATTCATTATCTGCTGTCGATGCCGACACAGATGCAAAAATTCGTTCTTCTTTCAAAAAAAGAAAGGGCAATTCAACAACTATTTTAATATCCCATCGCATAACCACTTTAATGGAATCTGATACTATTTTAGTCTTGGAAAAGGGAGAAGTATCTGATATAGGAACACATGAAGAATTAATAAACAGGGATGGTATTTATAAAGATATATTTAACGCTCAGATGAACCTATCGGAGGATATTTAAGAATGAATTATTATGAGGAAGAAAGCTATAGCTCATTTAATATTAAGCCTTGGTTAAAATTAGGCAGATTTTTTAAACCCTACACAAAAAAATTATTAGGGATTGTTTTGTTTATGTTTCTTACTGCCCTAATGGATTTATCCATTCCTTTGTTTCAAAAATACGCCGTGGATAGTTTTATAGCAAAGGATACTACAGAAGGTATTAATAGTTTTATTGCTTTATATGGGGCAGCTTTAGTGACCATGGCTATATCCGTAACTATATTTATACGATTGGCAGTAGAAGTTGAAATGCACATTGGAATGGATTTAAGAAAGGAAATATTTGAACATCTTCAAAATCTTTCATTATCATATTACAACAAAACTCCCGTGGGCTACATACTGGCAAGAACTTTAAGCGATACCAATAAAATCGGAAGCATGATTGCATGGGGCTTGGTGGATGTATTTTGGTCATTTGTTTATGTAATAGGTGCTTTTATTGCAATGTTTATGTTGAATGTGAAGCTTACTCTCATTGTATCGCTGGTAATTCCGGTAATGGCTGTTATAACGTTTTATTTTCAAAACAAGATATTATTGACCAGCAGAAAATTAAGAAAAGTTAATTCCAAAATGACGGGAAGCTTTAATGAAGGAATTACAGGTGCTAAAACCTCCAAGTCATTAGTAATCGAGGACAAGAACTTGATGGAATTCAAGAATATAAGCAGTGAAATGAAGTTATCGGCTGTTAGATTAGCAAGATTAAATGCCTTGTACATTCCCATAATAGTATTTTTCGGCTCGGTTTTAACAGCATTGGTACTGGCAAAGGGAGGCAGATTAGCAATGGAGCAGATTATTCAAATAGGAACGCTGTCTGCATTTCTTTCATATGCAATAAATATATTTGAGCCTGTTCAGCAATTGGCAAGAACATTTGCAGAAGTCATATCACTGCAGGCTAATATAGAAAGAGTTACAGAGCTGTTGGAAAAGGAGCCATTAATAAAAGACAGAGAAGATGTTGTGAAAATTTATGGGGACAATATTAATCCTAAAAGGGAAAATTGGGAAGAAATCGCGGGAGAAATTGAATTTAAAAATGTTACTTTTAAATATCCTGACGGAGATGAGGAGGTTTTACAAAATTTTAATTTGCATATACCCGCTGGTGCTAATGTTGCCATTGTGGGAGAAACCGGTGCCGGTAAAAGCACCCTTGTAAATTTAGCATGTAGATTTTTCGAGCCTACAGAAGGTGAAATACTAATAGACGACAAAGATTACAGGGAAAGGTCTCAGCTTTGGCTTCATTCCAACATCGGTTATGTGCTGCAAGACCCACATTTGTTTTCCGGAACCATAAAGGAAAACATAAGATATGGAAACCTAGATGCAACAGATGAAGATATAATGGAAGCTGCAAAAATTGTTTCAGTGGATTCCATAATTAACAAATTGGAAAAAGGTTACGACAGCCATGTTGGTGAAGGGGGAGACAGACTTTCTACAGGGGAGAAACAGCTTATTTCCATAGCAAGGGCTATATTGGCAAACCCTAAAATTTTTATTTTAGATGAAGCAACATCTTCGGTAGATACACATACAGAAAGACTTATTCAAAAAGGAATTGAATATTTATTAAAAGGCAGAACCTCCTTTATAATTGCTCACAGACTTTCTACAATTAAAAAGGCTGATATTATTTTAGTCGTCAATGATGGAAAGATAATCGAGAGAGGAACTCACAAGGACCTTATAGCAAAAAAGGGTCATTACTATAGTTTATATACGAAACAATTCGAAGAAGAAAAGACCTTTGAAGTTTTACAATAATCTATTACTGCCATGAATATACCTAACGTCAGTGTCATTCTGAACGCAGTGAAGAATCTCAGTTCTTTAAAAGATGAGATCCTTCACTAATGCTCAAGATAATATTATCGGCAAATTATAACATTGACACAATTTTTATATTATGTTATCATTTTTATGCTGTGCTACATGGGGAGGTAGCGGTGCCCTGTACTTGCAATCCGCTGCAGCAAGGTGGAACTCCCTCTCTGAGGCTTACATTGTGAGGCCTGCCTTTAGCAAGTGGTGTTGATAACTTGGTCTTGCGCAACAAAAACCTATGAACCCTGTCAGGTCCGGAAGGAAGCAGCAGTAAGTAGTTCCTTTTGTGTGACGCGAGGGTGCCGGGTTTGAGCTAACTACTGAAGTAACGCTTGTTATGTATTGTCGAAGGAGGGTGCACAGCATTTTAGTATCTGTATGAATTTTTTTCTGTCATCTGAACAAATTATCAATCTGTATCTTTTAAAGAGTACAGTTTAGTATATAATTTAATTAACTTGAAGGTAAATTATATATGGATGGTGATAATAATGGATGACACGAAGGTAAAAGATATGGTATACACAGCCTTGTTTGCTGCCTTAGTCTGTGTTGCAACCTTTATAATAAAAGTGCCATTGCCTGTAACAGGTGGGTACGTTCACATAGGAGACGGATTTATATTTCTTGCGGTAATATTAATAGGTAAGAAAAATGGTGCTTGGGCAGGTGCAATAGGTTCAGCTCTTGCAGATATAATTGGCGCATACAGTTTTTATGCATTGCCTACATTTATAATTAAAGGTGTTATGGCTTTGATTATGGGAACAATGATTGAAAAACTTCCTGCCATAAAACATAAATGGGTGGCAGGTGCAGTAACAGGAAGTATTTGGCAGGTACTTTCCTATTATGTTGTAGGCTCATTAATGGTAGGAAACTTCTTGACAACAATCAGTGAAATACCCGGCAATACTTTTCAGTCTGCAGTAGGAATAATAGTGTCAGCAGCAGCTTTGGCAGTTTTTAAACATACACCTATTAAAGGCTGAATTTGAATTCTTTATTGTTAAACATGAAACGGTCATTATGAGTAAAATGACCGTTTTTTTTA
>JAQVRY010000078.1 GCA_028700795.1 Tissierellia bacterium
AACTTTAAGCTCTAATTTAGAATCCTCATCATAAATGTCTGTAGCCATTGCGGCAGTGTAATCATACTCTTCATCTAAAGCAACATCATAGCTGTTTCCATCCATAGAATCTAATCTTACATATTCACCTATGTAGAAATTACTGTTTTTTTCTGTATCAACATTGAAAAGCTTCACTTTATCTTCACCTTGAACATGAAATCCATCATTATCGATTTTAACAATTCTCCCATTGGCAGAGTATTTCCCATATGTCTCGTCTTCTGTGTCAGGTGGAGTATCATCTGCGGCACATCCTGTTATGAACAGCATAAAACAAATTAACATTAACATTATTTTATTATTCATAAATACCTCCAATTTAACATTTTTATGTTTATTTATATTTTCCAAAATAATACTATATATTCATGAAATATAATTATTGAACTTTAAAGGTGAGATTCTTAACATTTATAAGGTCGAGAGAAATTGATTACATTTACATTTATTTTGCAATTATATTAAATAATCATTTACATGTTGTACATTTTTATGCTATATTATTACTAATTAGTTTTTCATTTTTTAAAATAATTTACGATAAGACAAGAGGTAAATATGGATTTCTTAGACATGCAAATAATAAAAAACATAGAAAAGGAAGGGAGAATTTCTCACGAGGAACTATCAAAAAGATTAAATTTATCAAGACCTGCAATACATAATAGAGTTGCAAAATTAGAAGATCAAGGTATTATAACAGGATACAAGGCAATGATAGATTGGTCAAAACTTGGTTTTACCACATATGCAATAATTTCATTAAGAGTAAGGACTGCTGATTATGATAAGCTTTTGGAACAACTAAAAAACTTGGTTATTCCTGACTTAGTAATTGAAGAATGCCATATAGTCACCGGAACTTGGTGCATCCTTATGAAAGTAAGATGCAGTGCACCCTTGGGCTTAAAAGCTATTCAAGATGAGCTTCATAAAATCGAATATATCAGGGAATCTTCCACATCGTTAATTCTATCCTCCTTATATGACTAAAACCAGCCTATCGGCTGGTTTTTCATATACATTACTATTGTTTTGATTGTATATTATTCTGTAATGCATTGTTAACCGCTTGCTTTATTCCTTCGCTTGTTTTTGTAGCACCTGATACATTGTCAACTTCTACTGAATCCGCTTGTGCTATTTTATCAGGAAGTTCATCTATTGCCAAAGAGCCTACACCCTCAGTTTCATCTTTTCCTATAGCTTCAACTGATACTATATCCTCTCCGTTAACTACCACAGTGACGGTTATTTCTCCTGCGTATCCTTGTGCTGATCCTTTCAATTCTTTTTCTTCATCGTCAAAAGTATCATTATTTGCATTTGCTCCGGTATTATTGTCATCAATAGGCTCATTGCTTTCATCCTCGTTTAAATCTTCATCTCCGGGTGCACATGCAACTATTAAGAGCATTAATGCACAAAAAATAATTATAAATTTCTTAAATTTTTTCATAGTCACCTCCATGTTGAATTATTTTTTATTAGTATAACCAGAAATAATTCAATCATAAAATTATAAAATGGTAAAAATGAAAAAATTATATTATTATTTTCATAAAATCCAATGTTTAGTTGAATACAAGGTTTATTTTCCACATGTGGGACATTGAGGATTTCTATCAATATCAATTATATTAAAATCCATTTCCAATGAATCAAACAAAAGTATTTTATTTTTTAACTTTTTTCCAAATCCGGATAGTATTTTTATAGCTTCTGCTGCTTGTATAAATCCCATAACACCCGGCACAGGGCCTAAGACACCATTATCAACTGATAAATTGCTGCTGTTCACATTGGGATACAAACATCTGTAGCAATGTCCTTCATGAGGAATTATAGTTGTTGCAGTGCCATCGAATCTTAAGACTCCTGCTTCAGCATACGGTTTGTTCAATATAAAGCAGGTATCATTTATTAAATATCTTGTGGGAATATTGTCAACTGCTGCAATAACCACATCATATTTAGAAAACATTTTTTCTGCATTGTTCTTGGTTAATTCTGTTATGTATGTTTCTATATTTATATTTGGATTGATTTTTTTTAATAAAAACTCTGCTGATTTTGACTTTGACATTCCAATGCGAGAAAAAGAATGAAGAACCTGTCTGTTCAAATTGCTCTCTTCAACTTTATCGAAATCTAATAATCCTAAATTACCAACACCTGCCATGGTCAGTCCATATGCTGCAGGTGAGCCTAACCCCCCGGTACCAACTATCAAAACTTTTGCATCAGCTAAAATGTGTTTTATATCCATGCTATTATCTTCATCTAAAAATTTAAACAGATTAGCATTACTTTCAGTTTGATTGAATTCCATGTTAAACAAATCAAAAAACAGCATATCTTTTTTTATATTACCAATATTAAGACAAAGCTTAACACATTCAATAGCACAAAGAGTTGAAGATAATGCATTCGCTAAAAAAGCGGAGCTGTTTTCTGTGTTCTCTGCGTTCAATGAATCAATAAGATTTTTAAACATTTCCTCATTTTGAAAAGTCTGAAGTGTACCCTTCCATTGACTGTTAACTGAAATAATGGTTGGTATAAATTCATCGTTTAATAATTTAGCTGCTAATCTTTTTATAAAATTCAAGTTCCCCAAAACAATCCTATAAGAATTTTGGGGGCGGTTCTTTTCGATATCATGTATTTCCGAAAAATCTTTAGCATAGTTGTTTTCATGAAGATAATCTATTGCTGTATCATTGTTTAAATCAATTACTTCAGCAAATAAAGAGTCCGCTCCTCTTCTATCTTTCAAATCACAAAATATTCTTCCTGTTCCCAATGCAGCAAGATAATATGCTAGGGGTCTTAAACTGTCTGTATTTTCGCAATATACAAAGACAGTTGAATCAAGAAGCTTTTTCTGGCCTTCTTGCCCTATTTCAGGTATTATTATATGCCTTTTATAATGATTAAGTTGCTCTTTCGTTAACACCACAATCTACTCCTCTCATGGGACACTTGGGACACATCTAAACTGTCCCGCTTTTAGTACATTTAGTGTACGTCAACACTTTAACGCTTATTCATATCTTAGCGCATCTATGGGGTCTGATTTTGCTGCTTTTTTAGCCGGGTAGTATCCAAAAAATATTCCGATAACCATGGCGAAAGCAACAGCCAATACTATAGAGCCGGGATTAACCACTATTGGTATTGAAATAAATGAGCCTCCTATCATAACAAGACCTATGCCTGTTATTGTTCCCACTATTCCTCCGATTGCCGAAAGTGTAGCTGATTCTATAAGGAATTGAAATAAAACATCCTTTGTTCTTGCCCCTAAAGCTTTTTTTATACCTATTTCCCTTGTTCTTTCTGTCACAGATACAAGCATAATATTCATTATACCTATTCCTCCTACCAAAAGTGATATGGCTGCAATTGCAGCAACTGCAACAGATAAGCCAGTCACAATACTATTTACCTGTGTTTGTTCTTCTTCAACCGTATAATAGATATAATTTTCTGAAGTCCTGTTTTTCAATTTAGCAATATAATTTACTATTTCATCTCCCACAAGGCTGACAGGATAGTTGTCATTTATAAAAAAATCCAACCCGTAATATCCGTAATTTGCTGAAAAAGGCATTGTATAAGGTATGAAGCTATCCTCATACATATCCTGTCCCTGCATTAATGTTAAAAAAGGAGATTGTTCATTTTTATAAATTCCTACAATAAGTAAATCCTCCATATTATTATCAATTTTAGTTCTTATTGTTTTACCTACTACATTTTCCTTGCCAAACAATTTCATTGCGGCGTTTTGCTCTAACACAACTACCTTGCTTTTTTTATCTATATCATTATTATTTATCATTCTCCCATAAAGCATTTTTACTTGCTGAACATTATCATATCCTGAATCTATACATTCCATGTTTAATTTTATGGTGTTTCTATTTACAGTTACATCACTTCTTACTGACTCTGATGGGCACATATATAATAATTTATCATTAAATCTTTCCTTTAATATCTTTAAATCATCATTGTAGAAAAAATCTGTAGACCTAAATTCCTCAATGTTACCAACATAGAGAACTGCTCTGTTTTCACCAAAATCTTTGTATAAGTCATCCATTACGCCCTTCATACTATCGCCTATTGAGACTATTGAAATAACAGAGCTGATACCTATAATAATTCCAAGCATGGTAAGAAGAGAGCGCATTTTATTTGATAAAATAGATTGAAAAGCTATTTTAATATTTTCAAGCCAAATAATTTTCAACACCCTCTTTCATTCTGTCTTCAATTATTGACCCATCCTTAAAAACAATAATCCTATCAGCATATTTTGCCACTTCATGCTCATGAGTTACCACAATAATACTGTTTCCTTCATTGTTGAGCTTTCTAAAAATTTTCATAATTTCTTCCGAGGAGTTAGTGTCTAAATTTCCCGTTGGCTCATCTGCAAGTATTATAGGAGGGTTGTTTGCCAAGGCTCTGGCTATGGCAACTCTTTGCTTTTGACCTCCTGATAATTCATTAGGTAAATGATTGACTCTATCTTGGAGACCAACCTTTTCCAATAGCTCTAAAGCCTTTTCTCTTCTTTGTTTAGCGCTTACTTTAGCATATATCATTGGAAGCTCAACATTTCTAAGTATATTGGTTCTTGGTATTAAATTAAATGACTGGAAAACAAAACCTATTTTTTTATTCCTTATTAATGACAGCTCATCTGCACTTTGTTTATCAATTTCAACTCCTTCAAGGAAATACTTGCCGCTTGTTGGTCTGTCAAGACAACCAATAATATTCATAAGTGTTGACTTCCCTGAGCCGGAGTGTCCCATAATTGCTATAAATTCACCGTGTTTTATTTCAATATTCACATTTTTTAATGCATGTACTTCTACCGAGCCAGTTTTATATATTTTGTTTAAGTTTTCAATATTAATCATTTCCATACTTAACCTACTCATTTTCATTAGGAATTACAGTCATACCTTCTTCAAATGTTTCATCAGGATTAATTACAAACTTCATTTCTTCAGTTAAATCACCTATTATTTCTGATTCCAAATCAGTTTCTAAACCAATTTCAACCGTTATTGAGCTTATTGTATTATCATCATTTAATATGTAAATTTTGTATCCTTCTCCATCCTGAACTATTGCGCCTGATGGCACTGCAAATGTATTTTCTCTTTTTTCGGTTTTTATTTTAGCATTGGCAATTACACCTGCAATTAAATTTTCCGGTTTTTCTGTAATATCTATTAATACAGGAATCACTCTTTCCATGGTGTTATTGTCCTTTTGCTCAGCCGTAGGAGATATTCTCGCGATAATACCCTTTGCAAATTCCTTCCCTAAGATGTCCGAATAAATTTCTGCTTCCTGATTTAGTTTGATTTTTCCTACATCAAATTCGCTTACAGCTACCTTCATTTGTAGTTTTTCCAAGTTTTCAACTATAAACATTGGTGCTCCATTTTCAGTATCCTTGGCATACCTACCAATATTAACATTTACTCTCGTTACGGTACCGTCTATTGGACTTTTTATATGTACTTTTTCTAAATCTTCCTTTTTTAACTGTAATTGCTTCTCTTGAATTTCAATACGTTTTTTATCAGCTTGAGTCATTACAATTTTTCCATTGACTGCATTATAACTTTCAATGCTTATTTTAGAATCTGCTAAATTGTTTTCAACTTTTTTGAATGCTTCTTCCGTTATTACACCATTTTCATACAATTCCTTATTTTGCAAGTATGCTTCTTCTAATTCTTTAAGATTTGAAAAAGCTTTATCGTATTCAATCTGCATGACTCTAATACTATTTTCTGTTTCTAATTTGCTTAGCTCAATCTGGTTTTCTTCAAATTCAATTTGTTTTTCTAATTCCTCGCTGTCTAATACCGCTAAAACCTGTCCTTTTTCGACTATATCTCCTTCTTTTACCTTAATGTCAATTATTTCGTAGTTTAAAGGAGACGCAACCTCTGCTTTCTCAATTCCTTCCAAAGGTGATTTTACTGATATAATATGCTCTAATGTCTTCCTTTCCAATTTTAAAACATTAGCCATCACTTCAGGTGCTGCAGAACTCTTATTAATAAACGAAAATATAATTGCGGCAGCTACCAAAACAACAATAAAAACGATTGCTTTCTTACGAGTAAAAAACCTTTTCATCTTTCCTCCAACTTTTCAACTTTTGGAGACGGTTCATTTTAATTTAACCGCCTCACTTTACATTTAATAAGAATTTTAATCCATTAAGATTAAATAATCATTAATAAAACGTTAATAATTTATAAAATGTTCCTTAAAACCCACTTTTAGGGACGGTTCTTTTTGTTCCTAAACTATAATTTATGGGATGGTTCTTAGAGTCTCAATAGAGACTTGACCCAATTAGGAACTGTCAGAATTCCGTTCAACCGGCATATATGTAACATGCATATTCTTTCTAATACCGCTGAAATTTAGTGTTAAAGCATCTCTGCCATCTTCTTTGACGGTTTCAATACTTCTCACATTTGTATAGATTTCGCTTGTATCCATATTTTCAAAGCCAAAGCCTATGAATTTATAATAACTTACTCTGTATGAGTCATTATTTTTTTCTAAAACAGCAGCTATATCATAACCTAAATTATAATAATCTCCAAATGCTATATCTATTAGCTCCCAGTCGGTAAAAAATGAGCCAAGCCACTTCTTATTTAACTGCTCTCCATTCCAAGAATAAAAGAAGGGTCTGTTTCTTATATCCTTATAGAATACCGTATCCTTATATACTCCAATAAATATATCTGTTTCACCGTCATTATCCAAATTGCAGGCATCAACTTTCCAGGGTTTTATATCG
>JAQVRY010000079.1:0-2596 GCA_028700795.1 Tissierellia bacterium
TCATGTTCGTCCCAAATTTCACCTACCAGCTCTTCAATAATATCCTCCATGGTAACCAGACCTTCAGTCCCGCCGTATTCATCTATTACAACAGCCATATGGACTTTAGAGAACTGTAATTCTTTTAAAAGCTCGGATATTTTCTTGTTGGGTGTTATGAAAATAGTTTTTGAAATAAGCTTTTTAATATCTTTTTCTTTCCTGTTTAAACCCTGATAAAAGTCTTTCTCATGGAGTACACCGATTATATTGTCCATATCTCCCGAAAACACAGGGAGCCTAGAATAACCGCTTAATATGAACTTTTCCTTGATTGACTCCAAATTTTCATTTTCTTCAATACCTACAATATCAATTCTTGGAGTATAAATATCCTCTGCCACCGTTTCATTAAACTCAATTGCCGAGCGAATTAAATCACTTTCATTCTTGTTTATTACTCCTTCATTTTCTACTTCATCCAACATGGTTCGCAATTCATCTTCATAAATAGAAGGATGAACTTCAGCTTTAAAAACTTTATAAATCATTTTCTTCAATATTGCAAGAAGAAAATTGATTGGTGAACAAATCTGCACAAATACGCTCATTGAAGGAGCAGAAAACATTGCAACTTTCTCCGGAGCTATATTCGCCAAGCCCTTTGGAATTAATTCGCCTGCAATCATTATAAAAAAAATCGCAATAATAGTTGAAATTAAAATTCCGTTGTTAATAAACATTTTAGAAAAAATAATTATAACCAATGATGCCGCTGTAACATTAACGATACTTTTGAAAATTATTATAGTTGACATAAGGTTGTCATAATTATCTTCCAGCTTCAAAATCAATGCTGCTTTCCTATTATTAGATGCCAAGTTTCTAATCCTTGATTTGTTGAATTTTTGAAAAGCAGTTTCTGCTGCTGAAAAATATGCAGATATCAATAAAATAATTATTAATATCGCGACCTGACTTATACCGTCATCATCCATTTTTGTTGTACACTCCCAATTTATTTTATTATATATAGTATAATGGATGAAAACAAAAGTGTCAATTCATTAATCAACCTTCTATAATATTTGCATCCATGCAACTTTAGGAAAATTAAGGCAGATGATAAAAGCATAAAAAAGCATAATAATGAAACAATAAAACTACTTTAAAAAACTGCGTTTGTTTAAACCTAATAAGCACTATTTGTCATGAGTTTGTGCAGTTTAGGCTTAAGGCATCTTTAATACATATTTAAGGAATGCTTAATTGATTTCTATAATGGAAATGTTATAGTCACAGTAGAAATTAGTGGAGGTATGAATTGTTATCGTTTATAAGTATATTCAATTTAATAATATTTATTATATTTACATGCTTTTATTCTTATCAAATATTTTATGTGTTTGTAGCATTGTTTAATAAAGGAAAAAACTTCAATGCTTTAAAAAATCATAAATATGCAGTGGTGATTGCTGCAAGAAACGAAAGTGCCGTTATTGCCCAGTTAATAAAGAGCATAAAAAAGCAAAACTATCCTAGTGAGCTATTGGATATATACGTTGTGGCAGACAATTGCACTGACAATACGGCAGCAGTAGCAAAGAAAGCAGGTGCAAAAGTATTTGAAAGATTCAATAAGCAGCTTGTGGGGAAGGGTTACGCTCTTGATTACGCGTTTAAAAATTTAATAAAAGGCAATAAATGCTATGAAGGATACTTTGTATTTGATGCGGATAATTTGTTGGATGAAAATTATGTAAGTGAAATGAATAAAGTGTTTGACAATGGATATAAAATAATCACCAGCTACAGAAATTCCAAAAATTATGATACAAACTGGTTAACAGCCGGATATTCGCTTTGGTTTTTAAGAGAAGCTAAATATCTTAATAATTCAAGGATGATTTTAAATACAGGTTGTGCAATATCAGGCACGGGTTTTATGGTAAGCGATGAAATAATCCGCAAAAACAACGGGTGGAAACATCACTTGCTCACAGAGGATATTGAATTTACAATAGATAGTGCATTGCATGGAGAAAAAATCGGGTATTGCGGTAATGCTGTTCTTTATGATGAACAACCTTACCTGTTTAAACAATCATGGAATCAAAGACTCAGATGGGCTAAAGGGTTTTACCAGGTATTTGCCAAATATGGCATAAATCTGATAAAAGCTATATTTACAAAAAGAAGCTTTTACTGCTACGACATGTTTGTGACAATCATGCCTGCATTATTCCTGACATTAATAAGTGTAGGAGTAAATTTGACTGTCTTTTCAGTCAGTTTAATAAATATTGAAATATATCCGCAGCTAATGGAACAAACAGTTGGAGCAATAGTTTTATCAGTGATAAATTCCTACATAGTATTATTTATAATGGGACTTATCACAACTATTACTGAATGGAAGAATATAAACTCATCTTTCCGCAAAAAAATAAAATACATATTTTCATTCCCGATATTTATTTTTACCTATGTGCCTATTTCAATAGTAGCATTATTCAAATTTAAGAAAATTGAATGGCAGCCCATAACGCACAGCATTGTTAAAACAATTGAAGAAATCCAGCAGTAAGATGCCCTAACGTTAGTGTCATTCTGAACG
>JAQVRY010000079.1:2696-6889 GCA_028700795.1 Tissierellia bacterium
GCCACTCCAAGGTCCGTCCCCAGAATTCTTATCTGTATACTCTTTCAACATATCCGCTAGTTGTTGCTCTTAACAAGCTTGAATAGCTGAGTTTAAAGTTGACAATATCTCCTACATTGTATTCCTTGTCTGACTTTGACATATCAAGTATCAAGTGATCTGAGCTTGCCCCCAGTATATCTATTTTATCATCTATGGGCTGCAGAGCATCAGGATCAACGTCCTGCCTACCCACTGCTATTATTGCTCTTTTGATTATACCTCTGTCTTCATAAACAGGCTTGTTGCCAAAAGCATCAACACCTGTTTCACCTATTGGAACTGATTGTTTCTCTTTTAATTCAACTATTTCTGCTTCTAATGTAAATGCATCGTCATAAAAGCCTTTTAGTGGTTGGCTGTAGGCAGTTTCACCGCCTAAGAGAAATGCTTCTCCGACTCTTAAATTATTAATTCCTTCCGGCAGTTCATTTTTTCCAATTAAATATATAGAACTTGAATTCCCTCCGGAAATCATTTGTAATTTTATATCGAATCTTTTTTCAATCTTCTTTGCAATTTCAACAAGCACTGAAAGATTATCTTTTTTTGGTATTACTGCTCCATAACATGTAAGGTTTACTCCTAATCCAAATAATTGAATATTATTTAGCTTTAACGTTTCTTCAACAGTATGATAAATTTCGTCTTCGTTTTTGAAGAATATACCTTCCCTTAAATCTCCCAAATCAATCATCAGAAGAATTTTATGAATTTTGTTTTGTCGTTTTGCTGATTCATTCAAGTTATTGATTGTCTTCAATTCCGAGTTAAGAGAAATATCTGCATATTTTACTACTTCATCAGTTTCGGAATTCATGGGCAATCTTAACAAAACTCTTTCCTTTTTAGTTCCTTCATATTTTTTAAGGTTTTGAATACGGGAATCTGCAAAATAATCTATATTTGAGTCCTCTAAAATTTTGTAAATTTCCATATCGGCAGAATAACCCTTTGTTACAATCATCAGTGAACTTCCTGAGCCTTTCACCATTTCGGTTATTCTATCAAGATTGTTTTTTACCTTTTTTAAATCAATTACTAACCTTGGATACATATTATCACCTACATTCTTAAACTCTTTTTCATAAGGTACAAAGCATCATTCAAGTAACTTTTTGACAATACTCCAAGAGAAGACAAAATATAATCTTCGTCTATTAAAACCCTTGCAGCTTCAGTAGGGTACAATTCACGTTCCTTGACCTGAGTTTTGACTGATTCTAAAATTAGTTTATTACCGGATAACCTTGTCAGTGAGCCGCCTGTTCCAATGATATACTGAATTGCAGTTAAATCCTTTCCTTCAGCAACAGTTTTTTTACCTGATGCAGTATAGAAATATCTTAAGCTTCCTGCATGTCTTTCCAGAGATGTAAGAACTGCTTCCCTAGTAAGTCTCTCAACAAATTGCTTTTCTCTGTCAGTGACTGGGATTGCCTTATAGTTTTTTAAAAGCTCTTCTGCATCGGGGAATTCTTTTTTCAAATTATCCATGCCTATTTTTTCTACAACATGAGCAACATTCACATATACACCAAGGTCTCCCTCGACTGTTCGTTTTGCAACAGGCTCCGGACTTATTAATATTGAATTGATTTCACTGGAGCCTTCGGTTACGGAATGAAGGTCTGTTGTTGCACCGCCAACATCAAATATTATCAAATCTCCTATTTCTTCCTTCAATACTTTAGCTGCTTCCATTACTGCTCCGGGAGTAGGGATAATAGGCCCCTTAACCAAATCTCTTACCTTAGCCATACCCGGTGCATGAATAATATGTTCTTCAAAAGCATCCTGTATTATTTTTCTTGTAGGCTCTACTACCAATGTGTCAATTTTCGGATAAACATTTTCTACAATATAGAGTTGATTCTGTGCCTCTTCACACAATAGGCGGACTTCTTCCCGATTTTCAATATTACCTGCATAAATTATCGGTATTTTTAATCCCATTGACAAAATCATTTCCATATTGTAAATAGCCGTATCTCTTTCTCCGTAATCTACACCGCCTGCAACAAGGATAATGTTGGGTTTTATTTCCTGTACCTTTTTCAAATCCGTTCTTCTTAGTCTGCCTGAAGTAATCATCTTTATAATTCCTCCGGCACCTAATGCAGCTTCCTTGGCTGCCCTAACCGTCATATCATAAACCAGTCCGTGAACTGTCATTTTTAAACCGCCTGCAGCACTACTTGTAGCTAACATATCATCCCATATCAATGTATCGGCCTGCAGGTTTTTCTTTAAGCCTTCAATAGCGCCCCTAAGTCCTATTGTTACATCGCCTTCTAATACGGTTGTAGGTGCCTGACCCTGCCCTATAAAGGCAGGGTTACCGGTACCTATTCCATTGAATGCATTAACTACTGTAGTGGTACTGCCAATTTCAGCTACCAATACATCGACTTTCATTATGCGTTCTTTTCCCTTCTTCTCTTTACTAAGAAACTTGCAACATCAATACCATGTGAGCCTCTTCCAAAACCTGCATCCAGCCCGGCTTCCATAGCTATTTCATTTGTAACCTGTGTACCGCCACAGATAATCATTACTTTATCTCTGATACCTTTTTCTATTGCTAAATCATGAACCTTCTTCATATTCTTAATATGAACATCATCATGAGTTATTATAGTGCTTAATAGAATAGCATCAGCATTAGTTTCTATAGCTGCATCAACTAATTTTTCAACAGGACATGAAGTTCCAAGGTATTCATATTTAATACCGAAACCTTCAATTCCTCCATGCTTGATGTCCAATGTTTCTTTAAGCCCCACTGAATGTTCATCCTCGCCAACTGTTGCTGCAACAACAAACATTGATTTATTTTGAATGTCTTCTCTTATTTCAGCTTCAGATAGAACATGAGGTTTTTCTGGAATAATTAATTCGTCAATATTTATATCAAAGTTTACCTTGCCCTTTACTTCACATAAAGTTCCTTCAGATGGATGAATTGATTGTTTATGAACAACCGTCACATCTTCCAGACCCATTTTTTCACCGCATTTAATTGCAGCAAATTCAGCTGTTCTCTCATCCAAAGGCAGGAATATTGTCAACAATACAGTACCGTCTGCTCTCCATTCAACTTCAGGTTTAACAAGGTTAGTGTCATAATATTTTTCAACTTCTTTAAGTCTAACATTAACATTGTCATGCTCATCTAATTCATCAATATACTGAATTTTGGAGCGATCTTCAAATGTATCTCCGCCTATAGCGTCACTTGCCTTTGCAAACTCTTTCGGAATATTGTTGTATCCATAATGAACAGATACAGGAGCAAAATAATCCTCATCTCTTTCATATATAAAGCCATATCCAATTCCGCCTTCGATTTGACGAGGTATTCCGTCTCCGTTTCTTTCAGGATATTCACCGCTGTCAATGAAGAATCCTTGCTCAACAGCATTAAAGTATCCACCTACTTCAATCATTTCTTCCATGAATAGTATTGCTCTTTCTTTCAGCTCACGAACTTTGTCCCCCAAAGGTCCTTCTCTGTCAATCTTAACCATTTCCCTGAAGCCGTCCATGCCTGTAAGAGCTTGTTTTGCAGTCATTGTTCCTGCAATATTGTTATAGTGCCACGGCACGTTTCTTCCTTCATCAGGAGTGATAGTGGATTGAATATCAGCACTTGTAAGTCTTGATATTACCATGTTCAGAGTATGAGTTACCGCTGCTTCACGAGTATCTGATTCCATGTATTTTGTATTTTGCTGAGCTCTCATTTTATAATCTTTAAATAAATCACGAAGAGCTACTGCATATGGCAAGTCTAATCTCATACAAGGTGCAGGAGGTGCTGTTGGTGGTACTGTAGACAACGCTATATTTGCAGGCTTTATGCCTACTTTAACAGAAAATGCAGTGTTTATAGCATGCTGCACCATTAATTCAGGCATAACTTTCCAAGCTTTCATAGCTGTAGCATTAGCATTGTGAGCTCCGTCTATTTGAAGCATATCTGCCCAAGCCATTACTTTCTTAGCTTCACAAGCATCAACAAAGCTTCTTACCATATTAACATTTCTGTACAACACATTGTACTGAGGGTCCTGGTGAGCGCCGTTAACGCCTTCTTCGGCAAACATAACAGCAATGTCCGGACCTGCAACACCTGAAATGTATGAATGGAA
>JAQVRY010000080.1:0-2745 GCA_028700795.1 Tissierellia bacterium
AAAGCAAATATATCTCTATACTTACTCACCTTATAATACAATTTTTTATTTGTCAATAGCTTATCATTTTTGACACAATAAAAAACCATCAAGAATTAGAGTAATGTCCCCAATTTTTAAATCAAGCGTAATAGCTTAATTTATTTCCATTATTAAAAATGTTACATCATCTATAATCTTTTCATTTCCTATTTTATTAAATAAATTTTCCCTGATAGCTGAAAATAATTCCGGTGCTTTCATTGTATGATTTTTAATTAGGAAATCCTTCAAGTCATTTTGGCTGTACATAATACCCTTTTCACTTTTATATTCTATTAAACCATCAGTATAAAATAGAATTATATCACCGGAATTTAATTGAATACTAATATCTTCAAAATAAGGCGTGTAATAGTTTCCCAGTTTACATATGGGGAATCCTTCGATTTTCAATTCCAATATTTCTCCGGTACTTTTAATTATCATGGGAGGAACATTGATTCCTGCAGAAGAATACGTAAAGCGGTGGTTTTTTGTATTGTATATGCCGTAAAGCATAACAAGATATGTTTCAATTTTAAAATTTGTTTCATTGAAAGATCTGTACAGATTTTTCATAACGTAACCCGGAGAATTCATTTCAAATATTTCGCTTTCCTTTAAAAGCTTAATATTTTGATTGGCAAACACTGTAAGCATGGCGGCAGATACGCCGTGTCCTGCCACATCACCCATATATAATGCAATATTATCCTCATCAAGCTTAATAACATTGTAAAAATCACCGCTCAGCCGCTCTGCAGGTATATAGGCTGCATAAAATGTAACCAATAGGCTTTCAGGAAGTTTTTCCGGAAGAATTGACTGCTGCATTAATCTGGCACTTTCTATGTCATTCATCAATATTTCATTAATATCTTCAAGCTCTTTAGTTCTTTCTTTAACAAGGAGATTAAGATTGTCTGCATAATCCTTCAATTCATTTCGCGCATTTTTTAATTCTCTGTAGGGTATTGACACACTTTCAGCATAAATAGCCTTGAAAAGAAAAAAGTATGCAATAACTTTATATAAATGACCGAGATAGTTGTATGCATCATATACGCTTCCATAGCTTATAAATGCAAATTCACTGAATATAGATAATATAAGAGCTATCATAATAAGATAATTTAACCTCTTATTAGTACGTCTGTATTCCCGCTCAACTATCAAAAAAGTAATAATCATAATTATGACAACTATATACTCTAATACTATTTTGGTGTTTGTAAGTCCATAATTCTCAATGTACATGACAGGAAAGAACTCCGCTGCATATGTTACAATAATTAACAAACAAATTACCAATATAGATATAGGTATTATAAAAACCCATTTGTTTAAATTAGTAGTTTTATACTCAGGTATTAGTGCAGAAATCAAAAAGCCTGTACTTCCTATTAATCTTGATAGTATCCAAAAGGTAGTAGCTCTGTTGGCAGTTAAATTTGCCACAAAAAAATCCGCCATTCCCTTAAAGCTTAATGTATGAAATGTATCAATGAAAGCCATTGAAAAAAAGGCGCAGGCAAGCATCATCGATCTAAGATTGCCAGATTCTTCATAGATGTAATATGTTACTATAAATATTGAAAATGATGCAATTATACTTAAAAATTCAAATAGGTTATGCCATGTTAAATAAGTTGCAACTGACATGATTTCAGTAAATACATTATTATAAAATGCAGCAGCAATAAAAAACAAAAGTGAAAATATTACAACAAAGATAATCTCAATATATTTGTTTTTCTTCTTAACTTCCATAACATCCCCTTTGAAGAATTTTGTAGATTTTTGTATATACTATTAATTATAGTACAAAATTAACATTTGTACCAGTAAATTTTTTATAATATAAAAAGCTATACCATCAATATAGCTTTTTATTCACAACGCTTAAGAATTATTATTTAGATTCTAAAGCTTTTTTTACGGCAGCCTTTATAGCATCGCTTGTATAAGTGGAGCCTGAAATTCCATCAATATCTGCTGAATCTGCTTCTGCTATCAAAGCAGGAAGCTCATCAATTGCAATAGATCCTATACCATCTGTTTCATCATCGCCTATTGCTTCAACAGATACTATATCATCGCCTTTTATAACCACATTCACTGTAACATCTCCGCCAAACCCTTCTGTTGTTCCTGTTAATGTTAATTCTTCAGCTCCTGCAACACTCCTAGTTGCTAAGGCATTTTTAACAGCAGCTTTTATGCCATCGCTTGAATAAGTAGCTCCTGAAACTCCTTCAACTTCTGCTGAGTCTGCTTCTGCTATTAAAGCAGGAAGCTCATCAATTGCCATAGTCCCTATACCTTCTGTTTCATCGTCGCCTATTGCTTCTACTGAAACTATATCGTCGCCATTTATAACTACCGTAACATTGATGTCACCGCCAAAACCTTCAGCTGTACCTGTAAGTGTTTCCTGTGCTGATGCAGTATCTGTACCACCCATATTATTGACTAATGTTAAAAATCCAAAAGACAATGCAAATACCAGAACGATCGTTAATACTTTTTTCATTGTTTCCTCCAATTACTATACTCCGATTTAAACCGGTAATTATTTTTTCATAACATTAAAAATTATACAACAATTAAATTGCTGTGTAAAGAAGAATAATCTTCCTAATTATTTTAATTTATAGAATTTATTTACCCGTATAAATCCAAATGAAACAAAATTTTTAAATTATTGTTTAATGATTATAAAAA
>JAQVRY010000080.1:2845-6823 GCA_028700795.1 Tissierellia bacterium
ATACAACAATTAAATTGCTGTGTAAAGAAGAATAATCTTCCTAATTATTTTAATTTATAGAATTTATTTACCCGTATAAATCCAAATGAAACAAAATTTTTAAATTATTGTTTAATGATTATAAAAAGATATCTTTTTTATGTCTGTGACTAAATCACAGACTAAGCAAAAAAAAACCGCTTTATTTGGAAAGCGGGGTTTTTTTAATCAGGTTTATTTTAGTTCTCTCATCACGATTGTATCTAATATTTCTGCTGCTTTTAAAATAACGTTACTGCATTTCAATTCCTCGGTTCTATACATTTCTTTCAAGGGCTTACAGTCAATGGAGCTCATTTCCCTATTATACTCATCAAATAGTTCTATGGTTAATTCCTTGATTTTTTCGCTTTCATGTGCTCTTTCTTTTACAAAAAGCTTCCCTAATACCATTATTGCCGCAGTCAAGGCTCCGCACTTATCTTGAATTGCCATTCCTCCACCAAAACCCGAAGCTAATTTCAATGCTTCTTTGTCCAAACCTAAGTTGTATGCAGTATTAGCTCCCCACAAAATTTTTTCCGCACAATTCAAATCCTCTTTTTCTCCAAAACCGTTTTTTATGAGTTCGGATAACATATTATACCTCAATAGTTTATATTTTTTCTAAAATAAGTTTGCTGCATTCAATTTGATTTGGAATATTTCCATCCGTGTCTCGCACACGCCATATGTCAGGGGTTATTTCGTCTACAACATACATTTTGCCGCTTTCATCGTATCCTATTTCTATTTTAAAGTCAATTAATGTAAGACCCATTTGTGCCAACTCTTTCTTAAGAACTTCTCCAACCATTTCTGTAATTCTTAATGCTTCATCATACTGTCCTTCTGCTAAAAGTCCTTTCATAATACACAATCTCTCACTGATTAAGGGGTCTCCCATATCATCGTCTTTTAATGTAACTTCAGTATAAGGAGGGTCAAAGGGTATTCCTTCTTCTAAACTAAATCTTCGGCACATACTACCTGCAGTATAATAGCGAAGTACAAATTCTAACTTTGGTACAGTCAGATTTCTTACTTTCATCAGACCATTTTCAATATCCGCTCCAAGATAATGCGTTGGTATGCCGTTTTTCTCCATTAGCTCAAAAAAATGCTTGGAAATTATCAGGCCAATTTTCCCCTTGCCTTCAACGCTTCCGCCAACAGTATTGGAGCCAGGGTCAAACACTCCGTTTTCTCCTGTTGCGCTGTCTTTAAACAAAATATATACCGAACCGTCTTCTTCATTTTTTAATACGTTCTTTGTTTTTCCTTCATACAGTGTTTGCATCGTTGTTCTCCTAATATTCAAAGTATAATTTTATCTATAATCATCTTGCCTTTGCATTCTTCTTTCGGCATCTTTTTTGGCAATATCTTGACGTTTGTCATAGGTCTTTTTGCCTTTTGCCACTGAAAGTTCCATTTTAACAAGACCATTTTTTAAATATAAACTTAAAGGTATAAGTGAATAGCCTTTCAAAGTAGTCAATCCAATAAGTTTTCTTAATTCTCTTTTGTTTAAAAGCAGTTTTCTTGGCCTTAAGGGGTCTACATTATATATGTTTCCTTTTTCATAGGGACTGATGTGCATATTATAAACGAATGCTTCGCCATTCTTTATGCTTACATAGCTGTCCTTTAAATTAACCTTTCCCTGTCTTATTGATTTTACCTCTGTTCCCACAAGAACTAATCCTGCTTCATATTTATCTTCTATAAAATATTCATGATATGCTTTCTTGTTTTTTGCAACTATTCTATCTGACATAATACCACCTACCGTTAACGTAGAATGATTGATTATAGCACTTAATAATTATAGTGTCAAACCATAAATTACCACATTAACTATGACCAATTATCCCGCAAACTCCCTTATAAACCTTCTATAGGCTTCTACAGGGTCCTTATCTTGTGTTACAGGTCTTCCTACAACTATGTAATCAGAGCCTAATTCTTTTGCCTTGGCAGGAGTCGTTATTCTGACCTGGTCTCCTGAATCATTGTCTACAAACCTTACTCCCGGTGTTACTGTAAGAAATTCTTTCCCGCATAAATCATGAACTTTTTTTGCTTCAAGAGGTGAACAGACAACTCCGTCCAAGCCTGCATTCTTTGCGCATTTTGCATAGTGCATTACCACTTCTTCCATCGGTTTATCTATTAATATCTCCTGTTTCATTCTTTCTTCATCGATGGAAGTTAGTTGTGTTACCGCAACTAATAAAGGTCTTGAACCATCCTTGCGGGTTAAACCTTCTGTAGCAGCCTCCATCATTGGAATGGTTCCTGCTGCATGAATGTTTACCATATCAATATTGTATCCCGATAAAACTTTCATAGCTTTCCTAACTGTATTGGGAATATCATGAAGCTTAAGGTCTAAAAATATTTTATGTCCCATTGAGCTAATGAATTTTATAATTTCAGGACCTTCAGCATAAAATAATTCCATTCCCACTTTTACATATGGCTTTTCTTCAGTAAATTTTGAAAGAAAGTTTGCGACTTCTTCTTTATTGCTGAAATCACAAGCAATTATTACATCCTTACCCATCTAGTCTCCTTGTTTATATTATTTTTCCCCATTTTCGTTTGAAACATACTTAATCATTGCATCTTCAGCAGGACATATATAAATAACTATATCCCCTTCCTCTTTAAGTTTTTTATCACTTAATAATTTGTCAGCTATTTTATTAGTGAAATTTGAATTCGTAATAAATAAAACAATTTCTTTTTCTTGCTGCAACTCTAAATTTATGATAGGCAACATAACTCTATGATGTTGGTCTGTCCCTCTTCCATGCATAATGGTAGCTCCTCCTGCGCCTGACTGACGAGCCAAATCTACTACATTTTCTGCAAAACCTCTGTCTACGTTTACTATTATACAGTCATACAGCAAGCTGTTTTCTACGGGCATGGATGGAGTACTAACAAATTCCTCTTCAATAGAAGTATATTCTTCAACTTTCTTATGTTTGAAAACAGTTCCCAATAACATTATGGAAAAAACGGGAGCCATTGCTACCATCGCTATAACACCAAAACCATCCACCAATACATTAGCTGTTTCTATAGAAGATGCAGCTCCCTGAGCAAAAGCAAGAACAAAAGTTGCAGTCATGGGACCTGAAGCAACTCCTCCTGCATCATATGCAATTCCCACAAAGACAGGCTCCGCCATAAATGAAAGCAAAATTGCAAGTGCAAATCCGGGAAAAAGAAAATACCATAGCTTTACCTCAGGAATAAAAATTCTTACCATGGATAGAGATATTGCTAAAGCTACACCTATAGAAAGTGTCATCCTTATAAGATTTATAGGTATATTACCACCGGTAACTTCTTCAATTTGCTCACCCAAGACGTGGACAGCAGGTTCAACAAGAACGACTATGAAGCCCAACACAAAACCAATGCCTACTAATATCCATGGATTCATTTTAGCAATTTCCATACCTAAAATCCTCCCCATATCCATAAATCCTGTGTTAACCGCGGTAAGAAATAATACCAAACCAAGCATTACTAATACGAGTCCTCTTATTATTGCATAGAGCTCGTCCTTTGGTATTTTAAATTTTTTAAAATTATAAATAAAAAATAAAGCTGCTAAGGGTAACAGTGCTGTTAATGATTCAATAAATATTGTCGGTAATATATTTATTATAGGTCCTAATACTCCTTCTGCTGCAACAAATTCAGCTACTTCGCCCTGTATGTTTTTCTGTCCTGAAATTATTGATATAAGCATAATTGCCAATATGGGTCCTGCACTCATAATACCAACTAGTCCAAAAGAGTTTTCTTCCGACTTCTTGCCGCCTTTTACTTGAGACAACCCTAATGACAATGCCAACACAAAAGGTGTAGTAAGAGCACCGGTAGTTGCACCGGAAGCATCAAAAGAAATAGCAAGAAATTCCTCGGATACAAAAAAAG
>JAQVRY010000009.1:0-5756 GCA_028700795.1 Tissierellia bacterium
TAAGGATGAGTTTATTTTTCCTCATCCTTGTCAATTTCATATTCAACATTTTCTATAATATCTTTGTCTTTATTCCTATTGTCAAAATAATATTTCTTGATTTTATCATAGACTATTGTTAATAAAAGGCCAAGAATTACCAGATCATCTACTATACCGAATCCTAATACCGGTTCAGGTATTAAATCTGCAGGACTCAGTATGTAAATAACGGGTATAATCACCCACCATTTTTCCCTTATGGGAATATTTTTATCAAATAGAAATTTTATTATAAATAAAATTCTGCCCATATTCGTATCCTAAATTATAAAATCAACTTCGGGAAGCTTCCTCTGTAGCTTAGTAATAAAATTGTTTGTCGAATTATTTGAGTGACCTAATACAATATGGGTGCAATTTATTTCCTCTGCATAGTCAACTATTGTCTTTATAACGTCCTTGGATCTTTTAACAACTAAGTTGGCAGCACCCATATCTTTAGTTATTTCAAATAAAAATTCTAACGCGTCTCCGTCGCTTAAACCATACAAAAGCTTGTCATTTTCGTTTACAACATGTATAACATTTAAGCAGCTGTCTGCTTCTCCCTTTGTTAGTTCCACTCCCTTTTTTATCAATTTTTCGCTTGTTTTTTGTCTAGTAACACATACCAATACACAATTAGGCATAATACTCTCCTTAAAATGGCGGGAATATGTGGGAATTGAACCCACCCGGGACGCTATGAACGCCCCGCGACTGATTTTGAAGACCAGGAGGCACACCAGCACCTATCTATCCCCGTCATATATATTACCATATCCTCTTAATAAATTCAAGCTGATTCTATATGGGTAAATAATCAAAATGACAGAAATAAAAAAATAGCTGCAAAATATGCAGCTGCCAGTTATTTATTTCTGAAATAGTATCCTACTCCCCACTTTGTGAGTATATACTCATATGCCTTATTTCTAATTTCTATTTTTTCCCTTAACCTTCTCACATGAACATCAACAGTTCTCAAATCACCGTAGTATTCATAACCCCATATTATTTCCAAAAGTTCCTCCCTGGAAAATACCTTCCCGGGGTTTGTTATTAATAAAAGCAGCAAATCAAACTCTTTTGCAGTAAGATTTATTTCCTGCTTATGAAGACTAACTTTCCTGCCTAATGCATTAATAATAAAATCATCCACAACCAAGGTCTGTTCGTTTGCTTTTTGGCTTGAACCCCTTGTCCTTCTTAAAATTGCTTTCATTCGTGCCTTAAGCTCTAAAATATTAAATGGTTTGGTAATGTAATCATCAGCACCATATTCTAACCCTAATATTTTACTCATATCTTCATTGTTTGCTGACAAAATCAAAATAGGAACATTTGATATTTCTCTAATTTTTTGACAAACTTCAAGACCATCTGTTTCAGGAAGTATTAAATCAAGTATTATAATATCGTAATCAGTCGTTGTGATTTTTTTTAACGCTTCATTGCTGTCATCAGTAGATTCAACTTCATAATTATCCTGCTCAAAACTATATTTAAGATTTTTAATGGTTAAAAGTTCATCATCAACAATCAAGACTTTCATTTATTACGCTCCTTAAATTAGATTGTTACAAAAAATTAAACTTTTTTATAATTTTACATAATAAAACTTATTTTGTCAAGAAGAATATAAATTTTATGTCAAATTTAGTAGAATCCTATCATTTTCTACCCTTTTTGTAAGCTTTAACATATCGAAGTGTTCCAAAAGCGATATTGCCGTTTTCCTGTTGGTATTAAGCAAATCCCTGTACTGAGCTGCACTTATTTTCTTGTTCTTTTTTAAAAATTCAACTAATATATTTTTTGCTTCTTCATATAGTTCTGTTGTTGTAACCAAGTCGTTTACTCTAACTAAATTCTTTTCTGTAATCATTAAAGAAACTACATCATTTGTCATTGTATGGTTAATTTTATCTGATAGTTCTTCAATTTTTAGCAATTCGAACTTCGCTTCGTCTAAAATTTTTAGTGTCTTCTCTTTAATTTTTCTGTAATCCTCATCATATTCAATTGTGAAATAAGTCAGCGATATAAATTCATCACTTTGTTTTATTAAACCCTTTTCTGCAAACGTCTGAATAACCACATCAAACAATAATTGTTTAAGATCGGGGAAAAATCTGCTTTTAATTTCAGATTTCTTAGCTCCTTTTGCATATTTGTTTTCTTGATGATAATCAAACAAATATTTTTCTAATTTTTCTTCTATTTCAATTTCAAAATTCTTGTGCCATAAATATATTTCATTTTTCACTTTAAATAGAGTTATTTTTTCTTCCTGTTCCAATATTTCAATGTTGTTTTTAACTTCTGTTTCTGTCAGGGCAGTTGTTATTGCCAAATTAGAAACAGAAATCAACTCCTTTGTTTCCTTAATTATTTTTTCAATAACATCGGCACCCGTTCCTTTTTCCTTAATTTTAAGCTCTTCGATAAGGCTCTCATCATATCTCTTTCTTTTTAAAGGCAAAGGCTCAATAATTTCTCCTCCTCCAACTGTTTCTGAAGGAGAATAAAACCTTACAATAAATTTGTCTCCCCTTCTTACTGCAACTTCTTCCTCTAATCTTAACTGAGCAAAGCAGCTTTCTCCGGGTTTTAATTCATCTCTGTCAAGAAGCACAACTCTGCAGAGAATTTCGCTGGTACCGGTGTAAAGGTGAAGCCTTGAACGGTTTATTACAACTCTCTTAGAACTCTTTAACAAATTAAGCTTCACATCTAACATCATAGTGTTTTTCATTGAATTAACCGGTGCTATTACACATCCCCTGTAAATATCAGTCTTTTTAACATTTGTCAGGTTTATTGCGGTTCTTTGACCTGAATATGCCTTTTCCACATCTGAGGAATGAACCTGAATATTTCTTATCCTGCAAACTTTATTAACAGGATATATTTCTACTTCTGTTCCCTTTTTTAGTATGCCTGTAATCAGAGTTCCTGTTATTACCGTACCAAACCCTTGTATGGAAAAAACCCTGTCTATGGGAAGCCTTGGAATTGTATTTAACTCTCTTTCTATTACAGATTTTTCAGCCTGATTGTTAATTTCTTGTATCAGATTATTTATTCCATTTCTTGTTTTAGATGATACTTCAACTATCGGTGCACCTTCTAAGAATGTGGAGCTAAGGGATTCAATTATATCTTCTTTAACAAGGCTTATCCACTCTTCATCAGCAATATCACATTTGGTCAAAACAACAATTCCATTTTTCATTCCTAACAGATTTAAAATATTTAAATGCTCAGTGGTCTGGGGCATGATTCCTTCATCAGCTGCAATAACCAACAATACCATGTCCATTCCCACTACGCCGGCAAGCATATTCTTAATAAATTTCTCATGCCCGGGCACATCGATTATACCAGCCTTACTGCCATCGGGAAGATCAAAATAAGTGAATCCTAAATCAATGGTTATTCCTCTTCTTTTTTCTTCTTCCCATCTGTCTGTTTCTCTTCCTGTCAAAGCTTTAATCAATGTGGTTTTCCCATGGTCTATATGTCCCGCTGTTCCAATAATAATATTTCTCATAATACCTCCAAAATATTATTTGAATAAGTTTTTAATCTCATCATAAATAATCTGGTCTTCACCTTCTAAAACTGTTCTTAAATCTATGTAGAAAGTATCATTAACAACTCTTCCTATAATCGGTGTCTCGGAGTACCTTAATTCCCTTTCAAATCTTGCACAGCTCATCGTTTTAGGTTTTATTGAAACAGCATAGCTTTTCATTCTTTCCAAAGGAAGAGCACCTCCTCCTATTTGAGACAAGCATTCTTCTGTACAAATATCTAAAAATTCAGACATATCTTTGAGCTTTTCCGAAAGTTTTTCTGCGCTTATTTTTATATCTTCAATATTCATGTTTATCATTTTAAGCACTGGGATGTTTTTTATTGCTTTTTCTTCATCAATATAATCATGAAATACGCTTTCCAATACTGCTGCCGTAAATTTGTCGATTCTTAATGCTCTGTTTAGAGGATGCTTTTTTATTTTATCTATATATTGCTTTTTCCCTGCAATGATGCCTGCCTGAGGACCTCCCAAAAGTTTGTCTCCGCTGAAGCATATAATGTCAACTCCTGCATTAATTGAGTTTTGAACAGTGGGCTCGTATGTTAAACCATAATTGCTAAGGTCTGCCAACACTCCGCTCCCGATATCTTCAATAACAGGAATATTATATTTTTTACCTAAATCAGATAATTCCTCAATTGAAACACCTTCCGTAAAACCCACAATTTTGTAATTACTGGTATGAACCTTTAATAAAGCTGCCGTTTGAGAAGTTATTTTTTCTTCATAATCATGTAAGTGAGTTTTATTTGTAGTACCTACTTCAACTAAAATTCCGCCGCTTTGCTTCATTACGTCCGGAATCCTAAATGAGCCTCCTATTTCTACCAATTCTCCTCTTGAAACAATTATTTCTTTATCCTTAGCTAATGAAGACAAAATCAAAAGCACGGCAGCCGCGTTATTATTAACTGCTATTGCTGCCTCCGCCCCGGTAATTCTTGATATTATTTTTTCAAAATGAGAATATCGAGACCCTCTTTTTCCTAATTCTAAATCAAATTCAAGGTTTGAATATCCGGTTACAATATTCTTTGCTCTTTCAGCTGCTTCTTTTGATATTGGTGCTCTGCCCAAATTAGTATGAAGAATTGTACCTGTTCCGTTTACAACTTTTTTCATATTATACGTGAGCAATTTATGTACTTGTAAAGAAATTTTATTTATTATGTTTTTTATTTCTGCATTTATTTCTTCTTCGTTATTTGGGTTGTCATTAATAAACATTCTTAGCTCTTCGGTAGCATTTCTTGCATAATCCAACACCAATTCTCTGCTTGTAATATCCAATAATTCCTTGAGTTTTTCATTTTCCATTATTGAATCTACTTTAGGAATGTTTCTGTAATACTTATTTGCATCCATTTCATACTCCTATATTTAATTTATTAAACCCAATTACTTGTCATAGTTCCGGTCAGTTTATAGTAATTAATTCTTTGAACTTCTCAAAAGTTTTATCCCCAATTCCCTGTATGTTTTTTATTTCCTCAATTGAACTGAATTTCTTAGTGTTTCTGTAATCAATAATTCTATTAGCATATACTTCTCCGATTCCGGGAAGAGTCATTAAAACATTGGCAGATGCAGTGTTGATATTAATTAAATTATTCTCTGATAAGCTTTCAACAACCACATCACCTTCTACATATATGTAAATCTTTTCACCGTCAATTAATTTTCTTGCCTTGTTTAAATTTTGTGTAAATGCTTTTTCCTTAAGTCCTCCTGCCAAATTAATGGCATCAATAACCCTGCTTCCTTCAATTAATTCGTAAACCCCCGGATTAATTACAGCTCCATCAATATCAACAAAGATATACCTTTTTACTTCTTTGTTATTTTCTTTATTTGGCTCTTCATTTTGCTCAATGCTTGAATAGTTTGTAAAAGCAATTCCTTTTTCTTTGCCTGACAATTTAATCCCCATGGCAGCCATAATAATTATTGCAATGATTAAAACAACGGCAAGTCCTTTCTCATAGACGCTGTTGTTCATAATTCCCCCATTCCTCTTTTCGTTTTTCGTGTGTCCCCATATATAATTATACCTATTATATATTATTTGTCTATAAAAAACAAAAATATTGATTACAAATATTCTTTTTTCTGCTATACTATTATTTGA
>JAQVRY010000009.1:5856-21327 GCA_028700795.1 Tissierellia bacterium
AAGGAGTTACACATGATAAAACGAGTACTATTCTACATATTAATCTTCACATGTTTCTTAGTTAATTTCAACACAGTATTTGCAACACCTGCTATTCTAAGTGAATCTGCAGTTTTAATCGATGCAGGTTCCGGTACCATATTGGCGCAAAAAAATGCGGACAAAAAAATGTATCCGGCAAGTTTGACGAAGATTATGACGGCGATTCTTGCTTTAGAATTAGGAGAGTTAACCGACGTAATTACGGTAGATGATGATACTCCCTTTGAAATTGATGGAAGCCACATAGCATTGGAGCCTGGAGAAATACTGACTTTAAAAGATTTACTGCATGCATTGATGCTGCCTTCAGCAAATGATGCGGCTTCTGTAATTGCAAAGCACTACGGAGGAAGCTTAGAGAATTTTGTAAAAATTATGAATCAAAAAGCAAAAGAATTAGGGGCATATAGCACTAATTTCACAAATCCTCACGGACTTCATGATGCCAATCATTACTCAACTGCAGCTGACTTGGCTTTAATAACCAAGTATGCAATGGAAAATGATGCATTCAGAAAAATCGTGTCAACAACCAAGTATGAAATACAAACAACAAATAAAAAAGATGAACCACGATATTTCACATCTTTGAATAAATTACTATATAATACAAGTTACAATCAAATTTATGTGGATGGTGAATATATAAGTCCTTATTATGAATATGCCAACGGAGCAAAGACAGGCTATACACCGGAAGCGGGAAACTGTTTGGTGGCAACTGCCAAAAAAGACGGAACTGAGCTTATTGCAGTTACCATGAAGGGGATTTCCCTTGAAATGTATCAAGATTCTCATAATCTTTTTAATTATGGGTTTGAAGAATATGAATCTACCACATTGGTGGGCAAAAATACATTTATAAAAAATATAAGAATCACCAATGGCGATTCAAAGGAAATATCTGTGATTACAGAAAGTGATTTGACTGCTCTTATCCAAAAAAACTCATTTGATGATATTAAATCTAATGTATATATAAATGATATAACTCTTCCTATTGAAAAAAACAATGTTGTCGGTAAGATTGAATATACTCTTGACGATGAGGTAATAGGCACAGTAAATCTAATATGTCCAATATCAGTTAAAAGCTCTGTCATAGAAAGCCGGAGTAGTTTATTTATGAAAATGGTTGAATTTATAGGATTTCTTATATTGTTTGCTGTATTTGCAGTTCTTCTTTTGAAAGTATATAATGATTTGAGAATTCGGCTTAACAAAAAGAAAAGACGAAAAAAACATCATAATTATTAAGTATGGGGAAGGTGTGTCCCCACACCTTAAACCACTGCTATTGCATCTATTTCTACATTCCCATCCTTAGGAAGTCTTGCAACTTCTATGCATACTCTTGCCGGTTTTGTATCTTGGAATACTTCGGCATAAGCTTCATTTATCAATCCAAATTGGTTCATATCCTTGATATATACACAACATTTGACAACATCTTGCAATGATGCTCCTGCTGCCTCCAAAATAGCTTTAACATTCATTAGACATCTTCTTGTTTCTTCTTTGATATCTGTACCTTTGTAAAGCTCACCCGTTGCCGGATTAAATGCAAGCTGTCCTGAAACATATATTGTGTTACCGGCTTTTATTCCTTGAGAATAAGGACCTACTGCCGCAGGTGCATTGTTTGTTTGTATAACACTGTTCATAATTCCTCCTATTTCCAATTTATTATTCCATATTGCTCAACATCCAATGAATTGTCATCATACCACAAAGATTCTAAGTCATAAATTACCCTTTCATCCTTATGAAAGATATGAACAATAATGTCATCAGTTTCTAATAAAATCCATCTTCCGGTTTCAAAACCTTCCTTATAGAAAAAATCCAACCCTTCTAAAGCTCCCTTTTCAAGGACCTCTTCGGCAATTGCAACTGTTTGTTTTTCGTTATTTCCGCTGCATATGATGAAATAATCCGTTATTGAGCTAGATTTTGACACGTCTAAAACAATGAAGTTATAAGCTTTTTTATTGTCACAGGCTTTTAAAATAGTTTCGATACTTTTTTGAACTGATATCATTTGCCCTCCTTTAAATAATTTAGTGTATTTACTGATTCCATATCAAGAACCATATTTCTATTTTTAACATACTCTATTGTGCTTTCCAACGATTTAATTATTGCTGCATCAATGTTTGTGTACGCTTCTTTTCTGATTTCTTCAACACCTTCATAATGCCTGTTTGGCTCTATTTTATCTGCTATAAATATTATTTTCCCCAAAAGAGTCATATTTACTCTTCCTGTTGTGTGATACATAATTGCATTTATAATATCCTTATCTTTTACCCCGAATTTCAGCCGGGCAATCTCTGCACTTTTTTTGGCATGTTTTAGATTGTCTTTGCATGTCCCCTTCCCGCAGTCATGCAATAATCCGGCAATTTTTGCTTTTGACATGTCACAGCCGTAAACTGAAGCAAGTTTTTCAGCTTCCTCCATTGTGCCAATGCTGTGACGGAATAATTTTTGTCCTATTTCAATTTCTAATTTTTTTTTCAATTCTTCAAAATACATTTCATTCCTCATTGGTTCCCTCACGGGGACATTCCTCCTACCAGCAGAGACTCTCCCTAAACAGGGAGGTGTGTCCCCATTCCTCTATATAGCTCATTCTTAATTATATATTGTTCAACAGATTCAGGCAATAAATATTTTACAGAAATCCCCATACTGACTCTTTCTCTTATATCAGTAGAAGATATTTGAAGCATTGGAATCTGTAGTATTTCTATCTTTCCGCCAAACATTTCTTTTATTTCGTTTATCTTTTTGTTAACTTCCTCAATGCTTATTCCAGGTCTTGAAGCTGCAATAAATCTGCAAAGCTTTAGAATTTCTTCAGTCCGGTGCCAGCTTGGAAGATTGAATATTGCATCAGTTCCTGTTATAAAATAAAATTCTGCGTTTTCATATAGTTTGTGAAATTCTATTAAAGTATTCAAGGTATAACTTTTACCCGGGTTTTTAATTTCAATATCTGAAACACTAAATTTATTATTAGACAACACTGCCATATTTACCATCAATAATCTGTGAAAGGAATCAGCCTTAAGCCCTTCTTTATGAGGTGGATTCCCTGTCGGGACAAAAATAATTTCATCTAATTTATAAATATTTAATGCTTCATTTGCTACCACTAAGTGTCCTATATGAATAGGATCAAAAGAGCCGCCCATTATTCCAACTTTTCTTTTCATTGCTCTCCCCTTTTTCTGATAAAAGTAAAACAAACTGCGAATATAATAATGCTCAACGTAAATATATCTTCTGATGGTCTTATGTTGTTAAAAAGCAGTTTGCTCATTGATAAGCCAAAAATTCCTGAAAACATATACGAAAAATAAACTTTTATTTTGCTTTGTTTAATATCTTTTATCCTTTGAAGCATACTGTCTCTGCCTTGAAAATAACCATTCATAAAACCGTTATAAGAAATGAAAAGTATATTAGCTGACAGAAAAATTACAGGTATAAATGCCAAGTAATAACTCTCATCTAAGCAAAGCATCACAGACATGGATATGAACAGCGGTGTCAATATTGCCTGAGTAAAAGAATCTCCCAATCCTGCTGATATTCCCATCATGCCTTTTTTTATGTAGGAAATATTCTCAAAGCTTTTATTGTTTAACTTCCTTTCTTCCTCCAACGCTATTATATATCCATGTATTGGAGTACCCATATTAGGCTCAGTATTGAAAAATTCAGTGTGATTGTGTATTGCCTCTGAAATATCATATTTATTGTCATACAATTTTTTTAAAATATTTTTCATACTGTGTGCAAATGCCAAACCCATAAGTCTTTCATAGCTATAACATGAATGAGAATAATTCATCCATATAAACCAAGAATATACCAAGTCGCTTTTTCTTATTTTGCCCGTAAAATTATTCCTATAAAAGTTCACTTTCTTATCTGATATGAATATCAAGCTAAACGTTATAAGAATAAATAATAAATATGCTCTCAAATCAAAAATTAAATCTGCTAAAAAGATAGAAACAAAAATAATATAATTATACTTATTCCTTATCTTGTATAAAATATTAGATGCAGAAAAAGCAACCAATAATAGCCCTATATAATAAAGCCATAAACTTATACTTTTAAAATCTATTAATTTATTGAATAAAAACATTAAAGCAAATGCAGTTATAATAACCGCCGAGCTCATTACAAAAAGAAGAAGCTGAGGAAGAAGACCGTTGTATAAACTAATGTCAGGAGCTTTATTCTCTTTGTACTTCTTCTCATAAATATGTACAAAAATATTGTTTATTACCAATCTGTATTTCCATATTAATATACCCAGAAATCCAAAGGGAAAAGCAGCCGCTGCAGCTTCAACAGGATGCAAATTGTATGATATGGAAGCTATAGCCGCCATAACGGCAGTCAAACATTGGTCTCCTTTAAAGGAGCCTCCCGTAGAAATAAAGTCAATATAAATAATATTAACTACTGCACCTGCTATCATGCCCGTTTGTACATCATTAAGAATAAAACCTGCAATCGTTCCTGCCACTATAGGTCTGTAAATTGTATAATAACCAATACCCAAGGAAAAAGCTGTACTGCTTGCCCAAAAATAAAAAATGCTAAGTAAACAATAATCGGAAAAAGTCATATTAATTACCTTTTATAACAATAGCCTTGTCTTTCGGAAGGATTCTTACTTCAACATGAATATTGTCATTTGCTATATCCTTTAAAATACTTAATTCATTGTCACTTAAATGAATGGAATTATAATATCTTTTTCTTCCCTCTGCTGCTCCCACTCCGCCAATATTTATATTGCTTATTTTTACTTTTTTTACTAATTCTTTTATTCCTTCAATACTCCTGAGAAGTACAAGTATCTTGTTTTCATTGTCATTGTTTAAAAGAGCAGCCGTTTCATCAATTGTTTTGACATGTACTGTAACACCTTCAGGTTCTGAACACTTTATAAGCTCCTTCATAAATTCATCATTTGCATATTCATCATCTGCAATTACAACCTCATTTACTTTAAGATAAGGTATCCAAGATACAACCACCTGTCCGTGCAGGAGTCTATCATCAATTCTTACGAATATATTTTTCATTCTCTACCTCAGTCTGATAAAAACTTTTCATTGACAAACACTATGCTCTTCTTTCCGTTTTTAATTATTTTTTCGGCAATGTCTTTTAAACTGTATGAGTCACGGCTGATTGCAATATCTATAAATAAGGGGAAATTAATACCTGTAATATGATAAAAATCCCTGTTTTTCATTGCTCGATTTACTGCATTGTAGGGGCTTCCTCCATACATGTCCGTAAATACAATGAGTTCATCATCAGACAATTCTTCTATATTTTCTTCAACTTTCTTTAACAATGTATCAAAGCTGTCGCCATAATTAAACGATATACTTTTGGCATTTTCAACTTCCCCTATTATTAACTCAGAGCTTTTCAATAATTCTTTGCCAAGCTCTCCATGTGTCACAAGTAATATATTTATCATAATTTCATCTCCTCGTTATATAATACCATAATTATACATAATTTTCATCAGTATTTAATTTCTTGCCTTCCCCACCCATCTTTTGTAATATAAAAAGTTGTTTCCTTCGTTTCTTTAAATAATAGTTTATATGAATTTAATAAAATAGTAAAGAAATCTTTATTTTTTAATTCACTAATATTTTTTTCAAACGTATATTAATATAAGGAAAATCTATTGAATGGAGGATAGTATGAATAATTATAGAAATAATATGCCGCACTACGACTCAATGCCCCATCATTATAATCCAATGGGTATAAATGAGCACAAAGTTTCAAGTAATAACAGAATGCAGCTGACAAACACAATGCCAATAATGCCGGGAATGCCTGAAGATATATTTCAAAGACCATTTATTCCGGAAACGGAAATGCCCTTAGAAATTGACGGAGATATGCCTGCACTACCAGGGATGCCACAACAGGGGACTCCGAGTTTAATACCACCGTGGATGCCTCAAATGCCGGGAATGCCACAGATGCCGGGAATGCCACAGCCAGGGATGCCACAACCAGGGATGCCTATGATGCCGGGAATGCCACAACCAGGGATGCCCATGATGCCGGGAATGCCGGGAATGCCGGGAATGCCGCCCGATGATGGCAATATGTACCCATTGATGCCGGAAATGCCAAATGGAATGCCCCCTATTACCTGTGAGCAAATAAGAGATTTGATGAGACGCATGAACTGCCCAATGAATGGTAATGTTGTACCACCTGAGAACGGAACTGTACCACCTATGAATGAGGATATGTAACAGATATCAATGTAATATTTAATGGCAGAAATGCTGTTAAATATTACATTGAAATAGTTTTTGAGCTGGACATACAGTTTTTTTTATATCTTGCATATAATGTATAACTTTGGGGGTGATTTTGATACAAGAGCTATTACAAATTATATTACCGCTATCAATATTTATTTTTGGTTACATAACTAACGGGAACTCTTTCCCACAACCTTTAAACAAGGACGAAGAAGCAATACTTATAGATAAATCAAATAAAGGTGACATAGAAGCAAGAAATATTCTTATAGAAAGAAATCTCCGTCTTGTAGCACATGTTATAAAAAAATATAAAACTGTAGGAATAGACCAAGAAGACTTAATATCCATAGGAACAATAGGTCTGATTAAAGCTGTTTCAACTTTTGATGATAAAAAAGGAATAAGACTTGCCACATATGCTGCCAAATGCATTGACAATGAAGTGCTTATGACTATAAGAAGCGAAAAAAAACTAAAAAAGGAAGTATCCCTTCAAGGACCTTTAGGAACAGATAAGGAAGGTAATAATATTTATCTCATTGATATTATCAAATACGAAGGCGAAGAAATAGTAGGGAGATTGGATAAAGAAGAAAAAATAAAAGCATTAGATGAAATATTAGATAAAACATTACAAAAAAGAGAAAGATTTATTATTGAAATGCGTTACGGAATAAGAAACAAAGAGCATAAAACTCAGAGAGAAATCGCTAAACTTCTTGGAATATCACGTTCTTATGTATCAAGAATCGAAAAGAAAGCCCTAAAAAAACTCCATGACGCCTTGGTGACCAATGTAGGAAATTAACGAGTAAAATTTGCTGTCATTCTGAGAGCGTAGCTCGAAAGATGCCCTAACCCCGTTTTTCAGAGTATTTTTTCTGAAAAATGGCGGTAGGTCATTCGCAACGATTATGATTTACCCAAGACTTTGACCGTAGGGAGAAAGTCTTGTAGCGACGCAAGGAGCAAGTATTTTGGTGAATGAGACTGCGAAATCTCATCTATTAAAACCTGAGATCCTTCGCTAACGCTCAGGATGACATAGCTGTGTTATTCTTCCACTCTTTTTCTTAAAATATAATATGGCTCTACATATTCATTCATATCCAGCTTTACTGTCTGCTGCGGATGAGGTGCAGAATCTATTTTATTATTTTTTTCATCTGTTAAATTCTTTACTGTTAATTCAAAGTGTTTTCCTTTCGGACCAAGGCATTCCAATATGTCGCCTTCTGAAAATTTATTTCTTTGTTCCACGGTTGCAGTTTTTGATATCTCATCATATGACCTTATTATTCCAACCACGTCATAAGTTCTTATATAGCTGGAGTGAGTATATAATTGACCATCCTTGTAGGGATTGCCGAAAAAAAATCCATAGGAAAAATCCCTGTGGGATGTTTTCTCAACCTCTTCCTTCCAGTAACCGGTATTTCTTTTATTTTCCGGATATTCAAGCTCATCCAATGCATTTCTGTAGGAGCGTACGGTTATAGCTGTATAATATTCGCTTTTATTCCTTCCTTCGATTTTTAATGCTTTAATACCAATGTCCTTAAATCTCTGCAAGTGCTCTATCATGCACATATCCTTTGAATTCATAATGAATGTTCCTTCATCATTTTCTTCTATGGGATAATACTCACCTGGCCTCTTTTCCTCAACCAAGTTGTATTTCCATCTACAGGATTGGGCACAATCTCCCTTATTTGAAAATCTTCCTGTCATAAAGCTTGATAACAAGCATCTGCCCGAATAGGATATGCACATAGCTCCATGTACAAATGTTTCAAATTCCAAATCCTTTGGCGTATTTCTTACTATCGTTTCAATTTCCTCAAATGTCAGCTCTCTTGCAAGCACAATTCTATTTACTCCCTGTTTGTACCAGAAGTTTGCTGTATGATAATTTGTAGTATTAGCCTGCGTACTTAAATGAATTCGCATATCGGGAATTGTTTGCTTAACAATTTCTACAACTCCAGGGTCCGCTACAATCAACGCATCTGTTCCGATTTTTTGCAAATATTTCAAATATACCTCAATGCCCTTTAAATCATCATTGTGAGGAATTATATTTACGGTTATGTTTGCTTTTCTTCCATGTTTGTGACAATACTCCACTCCCTGCTCCAAATCCACTTTAGTGAAGTTTTTGCCCCGTGCTCTCATTCCCATTGATTTTCCTGCAAAATAAACTTCGTCAGCTCCGTATTGTACAGCCATAATTAATTTGTCTAAATTTCCTGCCGGTGCTAATAATTTTGGTAACATTCTTTACTCCTTATATATGTAACCGCCAATCCATCCCCAAGAGGAAGTACTGAAGTTACAAATCTCTCATCATGAGATATGTATTCTAAATAATTTCTTAAATTCCTGACTAATGTTTTCTTTCTTCTTACTACTAATTCATCTGATGCAATCATTCCTTGATACAATACATTGTCCGACAAAATAATCCCTCCGGGCTTCATCATTTTTAAGCATTTATCAAAAAATATCCTATAATAGCTTTTAGCTGCATCTATAAAAGCCATATCGAAATTCCCTTCTACTTCGTCCAATATATCAACAGCATCTCCAAAATAAACCCTTATATTTTTATCAAGTCCAAAATCACTTATATTTTTAAGTGCTTCCTTGTAAAACTTTTCGCTTCTCTCTAATGTGACAACTTTTCCCTCATCATTCATAACCTTGCTCATAAATATTGATGAGTAACCTACATTTGTACCTACTTCAATTATATTTTTTGCGTTTAGCTGATTTATTATAAGTTTAATAAATTGCCCTACCTCTTTGTGGATGATAGGCAGAGCTCTTTCTTCGCAGTATTCTCTGAATTTATTTAATTTTTCATCATCCTCTACAAGGAGACTGTTAATATATGAATCTATATAAGATGGGTTAATGTTATTCAATGTAAATACCTCCTGCAGTGGCAGTCTCGTTCACCAATTTAATTCAAATACTCATCTGCTGCATCAATATGCTCATCATATGTTTTTGAGAAATAGTGTGAGCCGTCTCCTTTTGCCACAAAGAATAAAAAATCAACATCTGCAGGCTCTAATACAGATATTATTGATACCTTGCCAGGTGAATTTATAGGAGAAGGAGGCAGTCCTTCTATAATATAAGTATTGTAAGGAGAATCTATTTCAATATCTTCATAAGTGAGCCTTTCCTTCCATTCGCCATTAGCATAGTTTACTGTTGCACAGGATTGCAGCTTCATATTAATATCAAGTCGATTTAAAAATACCTTTGCCACCTCATCTCTTTCTTCATCCAAAAGGGCTTCCTTTTCAACTATGCTTGCTAAATTAATAACCTCATCAAAAGTAAGGTGGGTATTCTCCATTTTTGGCTTAATTTCATCTATATAAAACTCATCAAATTGTTTTAAAAGAACTCTCACAATATCTTCTTCCGATGAATTAACATAAATATTATAAGTGTCAGGCATTAAATATCCCTGCAAGCTTAAAAGAGATGTTTCTTTTAAAAATTCAAAATCTTCATTGAAAATTTCAGGAGCTTCCATTAATTCAATAAATCTGTCATAATCAAGCTCGGTCTGCTCTGACAAAGACTGAGCCATATCTTCATTTGTTAAGCCTTCAATAACGGTAATATTGTAAGTATTTCCTGATGAACCTCCTTTTATAAGCATGCCTAAAAGTTCATCCGCATTCATGTTTTTTGAAAGAACATAGGTTCCTGCCTTCAATTTTGCATCTGACCCTGTCTTTTCAGAATAATACTTAAATGAACGAATATTTGAAATTAAATCATTTTCAAACAAAATTTCAGCAATGTCATTAGTTGTGCTGCCTACGGGAATTTCGACAACAATTGGTGAATCATCGCTCGAATCAACAGCCTTTAAACTTTCCTCAATATAATTATTTAAATAAAGATACGCTGCTGCTATAATTAACAAGACACATAGTAGTGCAATTATCTTTTTCATAATACCTCCAACATAAAAATTTCGAAATCCATTAAATTATACAACCTTTCGTCAATAATTACAATAATTTAAAAATTAATAGTATAATAATTGTTTGATTGGTTAATATACTATTGCTTATTGCTTTTGTAAAAGAGAGGGTTGATACTATTGGACAGATTGAATAAAATTAGCACTCCCGATTTAACAAGAGTTGGTAATTTAAATGTGATTAAACTAAGAAGGGATGGTCAATACAGTTTAACCAGTGATATCAACGGTAAGCTAAATCCAAATCTAAATATGACTTCTAAGAGGTCATATCAAAGAATGGAAGATAAAAGTATTGTAAACAACAAACCATCTCAGTTCAGGCCAATTTTAGGCGTTAACTTTCACAACATCAAAAGATAATAAGCGTTAATAACCGGTGACCTAAAAAATCACCGGTTATGTTTATATCATTTGATATAATTCACTATTAACATTCTCCATTTCTTCTCATATAATATATAAAATACATATGGGAGGCTTAATATGATTAATAATATAGATAATGAACAAAGACAATGCTTAACAATTGGAAGGATTGCTCCTGATTTTACAGCTATGACCACAGAGGGACCAATAACCTTGTCCCAGTATAGAGGAAGGTGGGTTTTATTTTTTTCTCATCCGGGAGATTTCACCCCTGTGTGCACATCTGAATTTATTGCATTTGCACGGCTTCAACCTGAATTTGAAAAAAGAAATGTACAGCTTTTAGGCATAAGCATTGACTCAAATCCTGCACACCTGGGCTGGCTTTATGATATCTTTAAAATGACCGGCATAGTAATGCCCTTTCCACTTGTTGCTGACAGAGATGCACAAATTGCAGCACTTTACGGCATGGTTAATCCTGACAGAATTTATGAGCAAAGTGTTAGAGATGTTTTCATAATAGACCCTAATCAAAGAATAAGGGCAATTCTCATCTATCCTGCAACAAACGGCAGAAATATGTATGAATTATTAAGATTAATCGATGCCCTGCAGGTGTCAACTACATACGGAGTGAGCACTCCTGCAGACTGGATGCCTGGAGATCCGGTTATTGTTCCGGTTGCAAATACACTTGACGAGGCAATTGCAAGAGGTATGGAGCCTGAAAGCTTAGAAATGAACTGTCTTGCATGGTGGTATTGTTTTGCGGATTTATCAGAGCTAACACCTTTGCCAAATCAATGAAAAAAGGGGGCACACCTTCCTTCCACAAGGAAGGTGTGCCCCACAACCTTTTTATCCTTCCAAATCTACTTCTACTATTATGGGAAGTATCATCGGAGTTCGTTTTATTTTTTCATAAATAAAGCTGCTTAAAGAATCCTTTATTACCATTTTAGTATTGTTCCATTCTTTAATCTTTGTACCTTCACATTTTTCCAAAGCCTTTCTTACCACTGTCTTTGACTCTTCTATTAAGTCAATATTCTCACGTACATATATGAATCCTCTCGATACTATTTCAGGACCTGCTAAAATTCTTCCATTACCTCTTTCCGTTGATAATACAACTATTATCAATCCATTTTCAGAAAGAAGCCTTCTGTCGCGAAGGACAATATTTCCAACATCTCCAACCCCTAAGCCATCTACCAAAATATTTCCGGATGTAACAGTACCGTTTTTTACTATTGACTTAGATGTGAGTTCAATAACATCACCGTTATTTCCAATAACAGTATTCTCAATGGGCATACCTAACTCATTTGCTAAATTTACATGCTGAACCAAATGCCTGTATTCGCCATGAACAGGTATAAAAAACTTTGGCTTTAACAGAGAAAGCATAAGCTTCAATTCATCTCTCCTGGCGTGACCTGATACATGGACCTGTGTTAAAGCATCATAAAGTACCTTTGCACCCTTTTCATAAAGCATATTGATTACTCTTGAAACAGTAATTTCATTTCCCGGTATAGGGTTAGCCGAAATTATAACCAAGTCTCCGGCTTTTATTTGTATTTTTCTATGATCATTGTTAGCCATTCTTGTCAAAGCTGACATAGGCTCACCTTGACTTCCTGTAGTCAGAATAACAATTTCACTATCCTTAAGGCTTTTTACCTCATTAACATTTATAATTGTTCCCTCAGGAGCATTTAAATACCCTAAATCCAAAGAGACTCTTATTGCATTTATCATGCTTCTACCTGATATTGCAACCTTTCTGTTGTTTGCAACCGCAGCGTCTATAACCTGCTGAAGCCTGTGAATATTTGAAGCAAAGGATGCAACAATTATTCGAGTATCACAGTTTTTAAATATGTCCATAAATTTCTGACCTATTGTTTTTTCTGATTCTGTGAAACCCGGTCTTTCAACATTAGTGCTGTCAGACATAGCAAGAAGCACACCTTTTCGCCCTATATCTGCAAACTTTCCTAAATCAATAACCTCATCATTAATCGGAGTATAATCGATCTTAAAGTCTCCTGTATGAACTATAGTACCAATAGGTGTATCTATTGCATAAGCTACCGCATCCGGAATACTGTGATTAACTCTTACGGGTGTAATTTTAAAACATCCTAAATTGAAGGTATCTCCTGCTTTAATTTGATTTAAGGATGTATCTTCTATTTTATGTTCTAAAAGCTTGTTTTCTACTAGCCCTAATGTAAGTTTTGTTCCGTAAATAGGCACATTTAACTTTTTCAAAAAATATGGTATGTTACCGATATGGTCTTCATGACCATGAGTTAGAATAATCCCCTTTACTTTTTCTTTGTTTTTTATTAAATAAGTCATGTCCGGTATTACTATGTCAATACCAAGCATTTCATCCCCGGGAAAAGCCATTCCGCAGTCTATAACAATAATATTATTATTATACTCAATAACTGTGGTGTTTTTTCCGATTTCCCCCAGTCCCCCCAAGGGTATTACTTTTAGTTTGTGTTTCTTTTCTGCCATCTTTATTCTCCTTATCTCTGCATTGTGCACAGATTCCGGTGAATTTGACCACATGATTTAATATTTCAAAATTGTATTGTTTTTCGATTATTTCTTCCAATGAGTTCATAAGGTCTTCTTTAACCTCTATGATTTTGCCACATTGTTTGCACAATAAGTGATGGTGCTGATGAACTTCATTGCTATATGGTGATAATATTTCATAACGAGAAAAGCCGTCATCGAAGTTGTGCTTATATACAAGTCCTATATCCTCAAACAGCAGAAGAGTTCTGTAAATCGTGGCTATTCCAATGTTAGGATATCTATTTTTGATAAGTTCATAAATTTCTTCCGAAGATAAATGCTTATCTTTATTCTCGCAAAGAACTTCATATAAGATTTTTCGCTGAACAGTTGTTTTGTACCCATTTTTATCAAGCAAGGTTATTAAGTAATCTACCATACATCCACCCCCAAGACACTACTTAAATCAAATCATCAGCTATTCCTTCATATATTTCCTGCACTTCTTTGATTTCTCCCTCGTCCTCAACTTTAATCAGCACTATACTTCCGTCTTCCATTTCTTCCACATAATAAATCATACCTTCATCCGAATTGAGTTTGTGAAGTACTGCATACAAAATATCATCAATATGAAAAGTAGCTTCTACAATTAACTTTTCTAAGTTTCCTTCGTCGTTTATTAATTCAATAATATTATCCATAGGATCTCCTTTGATTATTTTGTACGCTGCATATAACTTGACAGAATTTGTACCGCCGCTAATTTGTCGATAACTTCTTTTCTTTTTTTTCTTTTTACATCAGCTTCTATTAACATTCTTTCCGATATGGCTGTGGTAAACCTTTCGTCTTCAAGCTCTACAGGCAAATCAATATGCTTTTTCATCTTATCCAAAAATTCAAGCACCTTTTCTCCCTGTATTCCAATTGTTCCATCTAACATTTTTGGAATGCCTGCCACTATTTTAGTAACTTGGTATTCATCGATGAGCTTTTTCAGTTCTTTTAAATCATTTTTTATATTCGTTCTTTTTATGGTTGTAACACCCTGTGCAGTAATCATCAATAAATCACTTACAGCTACTCCAATTGTTTTATCACCCACATCCAAACCCATCAATCTGTCCATAGAAACCTCACACAATTTTGATATAAAAATCCGTACATTCACCGGCGCAATAACTGCATAGAACACACTTTTCCATATCAACAGCACATTTGCCGTCAATTATTTGAAGTGCATTTTGATTGCATTTTTTTACGCATTTTCCGCATCCAACACACCACTCTTCTATTACGAGAGTGCGCTTTTGATTTCTAATTTTATTTTTAATATTATTATTTAACTTATTATTTTCCAAATAACTAATATTTGCATCTATTTCTTCAACAGTGCTCATACCTATTGCTATGGAATCTACATAGTTTAAGCAGTCAACATACTTAAATGCTTTTTCTGCTTCATTAATTAAATGGCCGCCGCCATAAATTTTCATTGCCATTATAAATTTATTATGTTCTTTAGCCATCTTCAAGGCTTCAGACATATCTTTGAAAGTTCCGTCTTGAATTCCTATACCTTTGTAATTAATCAAAGGAAAAACAAATTCTATTTCATTAAACTTAAGTGAATCTTTCACAGCCTCCACCCTGTGAGTAGAAATTCCAAAATGTTTGATTATTCCCTTATCCTTGTATTTCATGAAACGGTCAACTGCTTGGTAATGTCCTAAAAAATTATTTCCGGAATCTTGTTCATGTAACATAAAAACATCCAAATAATCCGTATTCATTTCTTTTAATGCCTTATTGATACTATATTCTGCAGTATTCTTGTCATATGCGTAACTTTTTGAAGCTATAATTATTTTATCCCTGTCTTTGTCTTTTATGAATTCTTTTAGTATATTATAGTTATCATAAAGCTCAGCTGTGTCAAAAAAGTTTATTCCCTTTTCGTATGCGTAATTAAGCAGTTTTACCTTGTTTTCAGCAGTATCAAAATTTTGAAGATTACTTAATGAAAGTGTTCCGTAACACAGCTTTGATACATTTTCCTTTTCAAACAAATTTATGTATTTCATATTAATATTACCATTGGAAACGTCCTTCGTAATTGCATACAAAAGCAGTATATTTATATACTGCTCAAAGTACAAG
>JAQVRY010000009.1:21427-26773 GCA_028700795.1 Tissierellia bacterium
TCTATAACATTTAAGTAAACGCTTAAGATTTCTTCCAACAGTTCGTCTCTTTCTATTTTTCGTATTAAACTTCTTGCATTATTATGATTCGTTATATAAGTGGGGTCCCCCGATAATATATATCCAATGAGCTGGTTGTTAGGATTGTATCCTTTTTCTTTTAGCGACTGATAAACCTGAGAAATTATTTCCCGAGCCTCATTAAGCGAACCCATACTGTAATCAAATTTTGCCGTATTATTTACATTACCTTCCATAAAAACCACCCCTTAACATCTACTATTGTACTATAATTATATAATAAAATCAATTGTTATATTACCGTACAGTCTATAATATATTCGTTACAGCTCACACAAAATAGTTATCATGATATTTGCTTTCTTACTGCATCTATCGCTTCATCTATTTTTTCGGGGTTTTTCCCTCCTGCCTGTGCAAAGTCAGGTCTCCCGCCACCGCCGCCGCCTGCAATTAAGGCAGCTTCTTTAACCATTTTTCCTGCATGTATTCCCTTTTGTACCAAATCCTTGGTTACGGCAGAAACAAATAATACTTTGTCTCCTAAATCCGAAGCTATTATTACAGCACAGCTTTCATTCCTATCTTTTATTTTATCAGCAATTTCTCTTAATGAATTTGCATCCTTATCTTTAAACTTAAGTGCAAACAGTTTAATACCGTTAATCTCTTCATATTTATCAAGAAATTCACTGATATTACTCTTTAGTAATTCATTGTTTAACTTTTGAATTTCCTTTTCTTTTTCCTTTGCTTCTTTCTTAAGTAGATTTACTTTGTTTAAAAGTTCATCCTTTGTTGTTTTCATGGATATGGATAATTCATCCGTTAATTTATCCAATTCCTGCAAATACTCTATTGCTGCTCTCCCTGTAATTGCCTCTATTCTTCTTACGCCCGAAGCTATGCTTCCTTCGGAAATAATTTTAAACATTCCAATTTTTGCTGTTTCATCAATGTGAGTTCCTCCGCACAATTCCTTGCTAAAGTCTCCTACACTTACAACTCTTACCATTTCTTCATACTTTTCATCAAACAAAGCAGTTGCTCCTGACTTTTTCGCCTGTTCCATGCTAAGTATATCAGTTTTTACCAAGTAATCTGATAGTATGGCTTCGTTAACTCTCTTTTCAATTTCTTTCAATGCTTCATGGTCAACAGCTTCAAAATGTGTGTAGTCAAATCTCAGTCTGTCTTCAGAAACATATGAGCCTGCCTGATTTACATGGTCTCCCAACATTTCCTTTAAAACCTTGTGCAATAAATGTGTGCTTGTGTGATTCTTTGCTGTATTTTTTCTACTATCTGCATTTACCTTGGAAGTTATTGTATCTCCCACTGAAATGCTTCCTTTGACTATGTGAGTTTCGTGGAGATAAATATCGTGGTTAAATTTTTTTGTATCTGTTACATTTGCCAACATTCCATCGGCAATGAATTCACCTGTATCACCTGTTTGTCCTCCCCCTTCTGCATAAAAAGGAGTTTTGTCAAGAACTATTATTCCCGACTGCCCTTGATTGATTGAATTTACCTGCTCTGAACCCACAACTATAGCAATGACTTCGGAAATATCTTCTAAATTATTGTATCCTGTAAATATGGTTTTATCCGTATTTATGGTAAAATCATTTTCCTTCCAACCTGAAGCACCGGTGGACTTTCTCGCATCTCTTGCCATCTGTCTGTGCTCTTCCATTACTTCATTAAACTGTACATTGTTAAGACTAAAACCATTTTCCTTAAGTATTTCTTCTGTCAATTCTGAAGGAAATCCATAAGTGTCATAAAGTTTAAAAGCCACTTTCCCGTTCAGTTCTTTTTTATTTGTTTCTTTTAATATTTGAATTTCTTTCATTAAAAGTTCAAGACCTTGGTCAATTGTTATTTTAAATCTTTCTTCTTCAAGGCTTATAACCTTTAAAATATAGCTTTCTTTTTCCGATAATTCCGGATAAGCTTCTTTCCAATTATCAATAACCACCTTGGCAGTCTTGGTTAAGAATTCACCATGAATTCCTAAAGATTTACCCTTACGGATTGCTCTTCTTATTAAACGTCTTAAAACATAACCTCTTCCTTCATTCGAAGGTATTACTCCGTCACCTATCATGAATGTTGCTGCTCTTGAGTGGTCGCAGATTATTTTCATTGCAATGTCTCTTTGCTTATTTTGACCGTAGGGTATTGAGCTAATTTCCGAAACCTTGTTAACTATTAAATTCAACGGCTCCACATCAAAGACAGTGGGTTTGTCTTGAAGTACTGCAGCAACTCTTTCAAGTCCAAATCCTGTATCAATGTTTGGATTTGGAAGGGGATGGTATACTCCATTTTCATCCTTGTCAAACTGAGTAAATACAAGGTTCCAAATTTCTATGTATCTGTTGCAGTCACAGCCCGGTTTGCATTCGGGTGACCCGCAGCCTCTGTCAGCTCCGGTATCATAGTATATTTCCGAGCAGGGACCGCTTGGACCAACCTCCAACTCCCAGAAATTATCGTCTTTTCCAAGCCTCACTATTCTTTCCATAGGTATTCCTACCTTGGTATGCCATATTTCCTCAGCCTCATCATCCTCTAAATATACTGTAACCCATAGTCTGTCTTTATCAATTTTCAAAACATCGGTTAGTAGCTCCCATGCCCAAGCAATTGCTTCTTCTTTGAAATAATCACCAAAGGAAAAGTTTCCAAGCATTTCAAAAAAGGTCAGATGTCTTGCAGTTAATCCTACATTATCAATATCGCCTGTTCTCACGCACTTCTGACATGTTGCCATTCTCTTTGAAGGCGGAACTTCAGCTCCCGTAAAATACTTTTTTAACGGAGCCATACCTGCTCCTATGAGCAGTAGGCTTTTGTCATTTTTCGGTATTAAAGAAAAACTTTGCTCGGTCAAATGTCCCTTACTCTTAAAGAAGTTCAAAAATTCTTTTCGAATATTATTTATTGAAAATCTATCTAATTTATCCAACTTATTTCCTCCGTTTCATAGTATAAGCAATATGTACTTTATTATGAAATTATAATGTATTCTTTCCTGTATTGTCAATGGTAATTCTCAAAGTCCATTAAATCTCTGTAAATTCATTAATCAATAAAGCAGGGATATACCCTGCTTATGGTGGAAAAAATTGAGTTAGGTTATATAGGGCTTATTGTTGGCAGTGTATTTCGTCATCTTCCGCTTTGTAATTTTCTAAACCCTTAATTACCTTGTTTGTTTTTTGTGCGTAATCATAAAGTGCTGATTTTACGGCTTGCTCTGCTAAAACTGAGCAATGCACCTTAACAGGAGGAAGTCCTCCTAATGCTTCTATAACAGCTTTGTTTGTCAGTTCAACCGCTTCATGAATGCTTTTTCCTTTAATAAGTTCCGTTGCCATACTGGATGAAGCAATGGCTGAGCCGCAGCCAAATGTTTCAAATTTTACATCCTCAATTAATTCATCTTTAATCTTTAAATATATTTTCATTATATCTCCGCATTTAGGGTTGCCTACCTGACCAACACCATCTGCATTTTCCATATGACCTACATTTCTTGGATTTCTGAAATGGTCCATTACTATTTCTGAATACATTTTTTCTCCTCCGATTATTATGCTAATTTTTATTTTTTTAAATCTTCATCATTTTTAATTGGTGACATTGCTCTTAATCTATCAATAATCTTTTTCATTGTTTCTATTGTAAAATCTATGTCTTCTTCTGTTATTTCCTCACTTATTGTAAAACGAATTGAGCCATGTGCTGTTCCGTGATCAAGTCCCGTTGCCAATAAAACATGTGAAGGATCTAAGGAGCCTGAAGTGCAGGCAGAGCCGCTTGATGCAGATATTCCTTCCATATCTAATAGTAATAATATGGATTCTCCTTCAACAAATTTATATGAGAAGTTCACATTATTGGGAAGTCTCTCAGTTGGATGACCGTTAAGCACGACATCTGGAATATTGTTTTTAATACCTTCAATAAGTCTGTTTCTTAAAACTGTAAGTCTTTCTATATGATGATTAAAATCTTGAGAAGCTAATTCTACAGCTTTTCCAAAACCAACAATATTTTGCACTCCTTCTGTTCCTGCTCTTCTGCCTCTTTCCTGACCGCCTCCGTGAACAAAATTATCAATCCGCGTTCCTTTTCTAATAAACATTCCGCCTATTCCCTTTGGTCCGCGTATTTTATGGGCGGACATGGATAAAAGATCTATATGCTGCTTATTAACGTCAATTTTAACACTTCCCAAAGCCTGAACACCATCTACGTGAAATAGTATCCCATGTTCCTTGGCAATTTCTCCTATTTTTTCAATTGGTTGTATTGTACCGATTTCATTATTTGCGAACATTACCGAAATAAGCATTGTTTCAGGTCTTATCGACTCTTTCAGTTGTTCTAAGTCTATAAGCCCATATCTGTCAACATCAAGATAAGTCGTTTCTACTCCAAACTTTTCTAAGTATTCACAAGTATGAAGTATTGCATGATGCTCAATTTTAGTTGTAATTATATGGTTCTTTCCTTTGTTGAGATTTGCAAAAGCAACTCCCTTTAAAGCCCAGTTATCAGACTCGCTACCACTTGCTGTAAAATATATTTCTTTTTCTTCTGCATTCAAAAAGTTCGCTAAAGTCTTTCTCGCTTTTTCAATGGCTTCTTTTGATTTTCTGCCTAACTCATATAATTGACTTGATGGATTTCCGTACAATTCATCAAAATACCTGCTCATTTCATCAATTACTTCTTTTCTCACCCTTGTTGTTGCAGCATTGTCAAGATAAAGTTTCTTGCTCATTTTTTCCCTCCGTTAAAATGTTTTTTTGTTCCTCGTACATATCAGCTAATGTTATGTTATCTATAACATCGTTTATGCTTTTTTCAATTTTTTCAAATATAACTCTTGTAGCACATATTGATTCCCTGGAGCAAACCTCTTTATTTAAACAATCAGAAGTCGTTATTTCTCCTTCAAGTGTTCTAAGTACCATGCCCACAGTTATTTCCTCAGGTTTTTTTGCAAGAAGATATCCTCCCTGAGGTCCCCTAACAGTATCAATATAACCATCTTTCTTTAATTTGGCAAACAACTGTTCCAAATAACTTTCTGATATACCATATTTTTCTGAAATTTTTTTAAGAGAAACAGGCCCTAATCCATAATTTCTTGAAAGCTCAAATGCTGCCTTCAGTCCATATCTGCCCTTTGTGGATAAAATCATTTCCATTCTCCTTTCATGCAATCCCTACTATTTCAGTAGGGTATAATTAATTATAGAATACCCTACTAAATTTGTCAACATTAAAAAAAGGAAAATAATA
>JAQVRY010000081.1:0-2152 GCA_028700795.1 Tissierellia bacterium
TATTAAGAAAGTCTTCTATAAAAAGCATTGGGTCTGTTGTGTTCATGAACACACTTCTGTCACAATGCGCTCTGTCCCAGAAATTTTCGTAACTTCCAAGTCTTATTTCAAAATGGAGATGCACACCTGTTGAATCTCCGGTGCTGCCTGAATAGCCGATTATTTCGCCAGCTCTTACACTGTTACTTTCTGCAGCACGTAAACGCGAAAGATGAGCGTACAAGGTGCCGAATTTACCGTGGTCTATAGTTATATAATAGCCGTAGCTGTTGTTGTATTTAGCAGTCATTACTTTCCCTTCTGAGGCTGCATATACGGGAGTATCGAGCTGTGCTTTTAAATCCACTCCGTTGTGCCACCAGTAGTATTTGTCGTTGATAGTTAAGCTTCTAGTGCCGTAGGGGCTGGTTACTGAAATATTATTTAGCGGCAAGTGTTTTAGTCTAATCATTCAATATCACGATCTTTTATAAAGTCATAAAAGTCTCCGGACTTCCCGTCGTTTAAATATTTAAGATATTTTTCAACAGCTATATCAAGCTTCATTTTTGCATAATCCTCAATAGCGTCAAAGGAAGATTGAACAATTTTTTCAATACATTTTTTGGTTAAAATTATTCTTAATGGAGAAGGAATAAATTCGTATAGAGTTTCTACAACCCAAGAAAATTTTTCTCCTCCTGCTTTTGTACTATCTTTGTATAATTCTTCTGCTTCAACAATATATTTAATAGAGCGACCTCTGAGTTTATCATGAGCTCTGAAGTATGCTGACAATGCACCAAAAATTATGGTTAAAATTGGAACTGAAATTCTTAAAATTGTTTCTAAAGTTTCTAACATATTATCACATCCTAAGGCATTATATTCAATAAGACAAGTTTTTGTTCTTATATTGAATATAAGTAAAGCAGTTGTAAAAAGTGTGCATAAAAATTATTAGTTTTATAAAATTACAAGTGAAGGTAGGTATTAATTATTCACAAAAATAGAAAATTAACATTCCATAATTTACCACAAAATGTCCAACTAATTAAATTAGATTAAAACGGATTAAGTATATTTAACAATCCGAAAATAAAAGAAGATATGTTCTATATGTTTTCAACTTATCCACAGCTGTGGACTAAATTGTTAACAATTCTTAAATTCGAAGACTTTAAGGGAATTATTTGTCAAGTGTTTTTTTGTAAAATTTCAAAAATATTTTTCATTGGAATTTCAACATTCTACATTATTAGAAATTATACATATTATCCACGGTTGTGGACAACTTTATTTATACACTTAATTTATTAGCAAGGTATAATTATAAGCAAAATATAAATTCTAAATTTATACATTATTCGACAAACATACAAACGTATTTCTTATATAGTAGAAAGAAAATATATATAATGAGTCTTGGTATCCTTGAGGATACAGAGTAAAAATAAAAAAAAGACGCTAGCTGCGTCTTTTTCGTATCTATAATATAAGTAAGTTTTACAATTCCGGTTCAATTAAACCGTAATTTTCATCTTTCCTTTTATATACTACGTTTACTTCTTCGGTATCTGCATTTAAGAAAACAAAGAAATTGTGTTTTAATAAATCCATTTGAAGTATTGCTTCTTCAATATGCATGGGCTTAATTGCAAAGCGCTTGGTTTTTACTACCTTAAATTCTTCTTCCTCTTCGTGATCTAAGGGCTCAATATTTTCAAATTTGATTGATTGACCTGAGTGCCTTTTATTCTGTAGTTTTGTTTTATATTTCCTTATTTGCTGCTCTAAAGATTCAACTGCTTCATCTAATGCATTATACATGTCGTCTGAGTATTCCTCAACACGTACAATCCTTCCATTAAAGGGAATAGTGACTTCTACTTTGTGTATTTTCTTTTCAATACTTAAAACAACTTTTGCCTCAATGTCTTGTTGAAAAAATTTATCTAACCTCCTTAACTTTTTAATTGATGCCTCTCTTAATGCATCGGTAAGTTGCAAATTTTTGCTGTAGATAGATATTTTCATTTAGTCAGCCCCTTTCAAGTATTTATTTATATATATTTAAATTTTACCCAATTATGTGAAAATTAAACAGAATATTTATAAAACATAAAAAAAACAACTTAAGTTGTCTTTGAGGGGTTAGGACATCTCGCAGTCT
>JAQVRY010000081.1:2252-6800 GCA_028700795.1 Tissierellia bacterium
CATCTCGCAGTCTCATTCACCAATGTATTTACTCCCTTTGGTCGTATACATTGGGAATTCGTTGCGAATGACCTACCAGCCATTTCTTTCTCCCTGACGGTCGAAGAAATGGGGTTAGGGCATCTTTACTCGGCTTGATATGCCGGCTGTTTCTTATGCATCATTTTCTTAAAGTTTGAAGAGTATTCAAATACTGCAATATATTTGTCCACAAAGCTTACAATCCATGCTTCTTTTGATTTTGGGACACCAAAAGGAAACATATGTCCCTTTATTATATTTTCTTCTTTTTCGTTTAGCTCAAAAAATTTAACAGCATTGTCAAAAGCTATTTTGGGATGAACTATTGCATGTTTTATTGAATCTGTTACTATTCTTAAACTCAAACATTTTTTAAACTTATATAGAAAAAAGTCGTGGAGTAAAGCTCCTCTTATTGTTGATTTCCAGTCTAAATTTTGTTTATATGCCATTTGATATGCATAAAATGCTACTTTTACGGAATGTTCAAAAACACTTTCATCATGGTGTTTAATAGATCTCATTTGTTGATATTCTTCATGCTCTATTATTGGAAGAGCCACTTCCATAAATCTATTATCTAAGTATAACATCTGACCATCCTTTATTATTTTAGTAGGGGATGCGGAATTGCACAATACTTTTACATTCTATAACGAAACCTCAAAAATTGCAATAAAATTTTTTTGTAAAACAAGCATAATGTCATGAAAAAAAGCCGGTGAATTCTCATCGGCTTAGATATCGATTATATTTATCTGTATTGTATTCCTATATATGAAGCAGGATTAACCAGTGAGCCGTATTTTCTTACTTCAAAGTGTAGATGAGGTCCTGATGATACTCCTGTAGAGCCTACAGCTGCTATTATTTTGCCTTGATACACCTTGTCTCCGGCAGATACATAAAGGTCACTGCAGTGGGCATATCTTGTGGTAAAACCGCCTCCGTGGTCTATGTCAACCATGTATCCGTAACTTCCCGACCAGCCTGCAAATAATACTGTTCCTCCGTCAGCAGCCTTTATTGATGAACCTGATGCCTTTGCCATATCCTGACCTCTATGGAAGCCTCCGGCTCTGGTGCCGAATCGCGATGTTATCATTGAGCCCGGAAGAGGATTAATAAAGTATCCTGTCCCTTGTTTAGGCGGCGGGTCTTGTGTTCCTGTTGTTACTAATTTTGTTACAGGTTCAGTTATTACTTTTTCCGACAAAACTTCTTTTGCTATTTGAATACCGTTTTGTTCAGTTACAATTGATTCAATTTCTGAAATACCGTACTTACCTGCCTTTGTGACAATTTCTTCATCATTGTACATATAAGAAACAGTAGCATATTCTGTTTCATAAGGCATTTTTTCTTCCTGTACAACTTTTCGCTTTACTTGTACATTTATAAATGGTTTTGGTACTATTAAATTCAGTTCATCCCCGATTTGGATAACTTCATCTTCAGATGCCGAGTTTGCTAACAATAAGTCATCTAATTCCATATCGAAGTATTCAGCTATTGACCAGTATGAATCACCTTTTTCTACGATATATTTCTTTTCTTCGTCGGTTCCTTTAATTATGTAATCTGTTAATTTTTCTTTTTCTTGAATTTCGGCATTAGTTGCTTTTACTTGTTTTATTTCTATGTCTTCAACTGTGGTAACTTCTAACAATGACTCTTTATCATAATCTTTGGAGAAATGAAGCTTAACTTCCTCAACTACATTGTTTGCTTCATATTCGGAATTTACAATTCCTATTTTCTCTCCATTAACATTTATTTGGTATGCCATAATGGAATAAATAATATTTGAGCTAATCAATTCGTAAAGCTCATCTTCTGATACAATTTCTTTGTCTTTTGCTTTTGAAGCTACCAAATTAAATTCACTTTCTATTTGTATTTCATGATGCAATCTATTTTTTAAATCTTTACTTAACTTTAATAGTACTGTATCCAGCAGTTCCGGGTCTCTTAATCGGCACAGCTCTTTTTCTTCGGATACTATTGTAAAACTGTCTGTTGCAAATACATTATTTTCGTGAGTTTTTAAATAATCTGAAGCGTAGATTACGCTTAATATAATGGTTGTTACAAGTAATAATGCAATTGTTCCTTTAATTCGTTTGGTAAGTTGGAGAGGTTGTCTATCTTTTTTTTCGTCTAATTGCTTAAATATTTGAGTGTTTAAATAATTTTTATTTAAAATTTTAAATGTTAAATCTTTAATTGGTAAATGTTTTATTTTCATAAGTTCTACTTCCTAGCCACATAATATTTTACTATTATCAAGAGAAAAATAACATTTTTCTTTTATATAAAAAAATGATATAATAAAGCTAATTAATTAATATGTCTTTAATATATCTTAAGACATTATATTCTATTACATGCTATTATGTCAACAAATTTAAGAAGAAAATGTTTTCACATTATTATAACAAGATTGTTACAATTATATTACAAATGTTATGGCAAATTATGTAGAAAAAGGAGAAATACATGTATTTTATTCTTCAAGAAATGCAAATTGAATTAGGAGATACCCCAATAGAGAATATATTTATAAACGACTACATGCCTTCAGCTGATGGAACCTATGTAAAAGTATATCTGATGGGATACAAATATGCTAAAGACAGGCAAGGTTTTAACAATGAAACTCTTTCAAAGAATTTAAAGCTGCCTTTGACTGATGTATTAAATGCATGGAATTATTGGGAAAATGAAGGTATAATCATTAAGCATGAAACTGATGATGAATACAACTATATAGTTGAATTTGTTAATCTTAAGCAATATTATGTGGATAATGTGTACAAGCATATACATAAAATTAACGATAAAAATAATTATGTGGATAATGATAAGTTAATATCTACTGCTAAAAATCCTGAAATAAAAACTATGATGGAAGAAATAGAAGATATGTTAGGGAGACCCTTAAAAATAAATGAGAAGCAAAAAATAGTTACTTGGCTCAACAAATATAAAACGAAACCTAACGTGATGACTCAAGCATTTAGTTATTCTGTCAACAATAAAAAGGTAAAGAGATTCAGTTACATAGAATCTGTTGTTTCGGCATGGTATGATGCAGGAGTGGTGGATTTGGACACGATGGTGGAGTATCTTGAAAAACGCAACGATAGATTTTCTACCTTTTCAAGAATAAGCAAAGCTTTGGGTTTTAACAGAACTCTCACTGAGGCTGAAATGAGAACAATTGACAGGTGGATTGATGAATGGGGTTTTTCTATGGAAATGATTTTAAAGTGTTTAGATAATTCAACAAAAATAAATAATCCGAATTTAAACTATTTCGACAAAATATTGAGTGAATGGCACAAAAATGGTTTTAAAAACATTGATGATTTAAAAAATGATAAAAAACCTGAAAAAACAAAAAAGGAAACTTCCAAGAGTAAAAACAAGTTTCATAATTTTATTCAAAGCGACGATATTTCAGGAGATGATTTAGAGAAAATTGCAAGAGAAAGATTTGAAAAGAAGCTTAATAAGTTGGGATTAGCAATTCCGGAGGAAGGGGATGGCAATGAATAAACAAATAATTGAAAATATTATGACAGATTACAACAAAAAAAGATTAAGAGCTGCTCATGAAACAGACAATAAAAGGCAAAAGCTTTATGTTGCTCATCCACGCCTTTCTGAAATTGATAAACAATTGAAATTATTCAGCATTAATTTATCTAAAATTTTTTTGTCCCAACCTGAAGATTTGGATTTTCAGGTTAATAAATTAAGGCAGGAAATGGACGAGCTAAAAAAGGAAAGGCAGTCCATTTACGAAAAAAACAACATTCCCGAGAATTATTTGGAGATTGAATATGAATGCAAAAAGTGCAGCGACACCGGCTATACTCCTGATGGGAAAAGATGCAGCTGTTTTAACAGACAAATAATAAATAATCTGTTTCAAATGTCTAATATGGTTAATATGCTTGGAAAGGAAAACTTTAATACCTTTGATATCAATGTTTTCGGTAATGAAAGCTATAAAAATGAAAAGTTGACACCAAAGCAGAATATGTATTATATTTTGGAAATAAGCCAGGATTTTTGCAGTAACTTCAATGATACCAACATGAACCTGCTGTTTTTCGGAGGAACGGGATTAGGCAAAACATTTATGTGCAACTGCATTGCCAATGAACTTTTGAATAAAGAAATTTCTGTTTTGTACCAGACTTCCTTTTCATTATTTGAAACAGTTGAAAATCATAAGTTTAACAAGCTGAATGAAACTGAAGAAAACCTAATGAATTACAATATGATTTTTGACTGTGAGCTGCTAATTATCGATGACCTTGGAACAGAGGTTAGCAATTCATTTACCAATGCCGAGCTTTTTAATATTATTAATGAAAGAATGATTACGGAGAAAAGAACAATAATTTCAACTAATTTATCTTTGGAGCAGCTTAGGGATATTTATTCTGACAGAATTACATCCCGTATATTCAATAATTTTGTTCCACTTAAATTTTACGGAAAAGACCTGCGATT
>JAQVRY010000010.1:0-5674 GCA_028700795.1 Tissierellia bacterium
GGTTAGGGCATCTTTAGCTTATCCTCACCGGCAGAACCATGTAAATATAATTGTCCTTATTTTCTTCATTTTCTTCTTTAATAAAACATGGATTATTTTTTCCAATTAAATTCAGTGAAATCATTTCACTGTCTATAACTTTTAAATAATCTAAAATATACTTTGAATTAAAACCTATTTTAATATCTTCTCCTTCTTTATCAACAGATATATTTTCTTCAACATTTCCGTATTCAGAAGCAGAATAAATTTGCATATTGAAATCCTTAATATCCAAAATAATTAAATTATTCTTATCATCTCTTGCAAGAAGTGAAGCTCTTTCAATACTGTCTCTAATCTCTTCAGTATTGACTTTTATAACAGTAACATAATTATCTTTTATAATTCCTTCGTAGTCTATGAATTTTCCTTCCAAAAGGTTTGAAATTATAATTGTGTTTTCAACTTTAAAGGAAATATGGCTTTCAGACACCGTTATTTCCGTTTCATCTTTATTTTCTTCAATAATTCTAAGTATTTCAAACAATGTTTTAGAAGGTATAACTATTGAAATATCTCCATTATAGTCAACTTTTTCCTTTTTTACCGCCATTCTGTACCCGTCAAGAGCTGCAATGATACATAAATTATTTTTGATTTCAATAAGACAACCTGTAAATATGGGTTTAATATTCTCTATTGCTGCAGCAAAATATGTATGTTTTATTAAACTCTTAAGCACTTCTGATTTTATTCTAAAAGATTCTCCCTCATTATCGAATGTATTGTTAGGATATTCATCAGCTGAATTGCCAAGTATATTGATTTCAGAATTCAAGCATTTTATTTCCATGTTATTGTTTCCCGTAGTTTCAATAAACACATATGTATTTGACGGAAGTTTTCTGACAAAATCACCGATTAATCTGGACTGAACTACAATTGATCCTTCTACTTCAATTTCACAGGGAGAATATGTTTTGATTCCTAAATCTAAATCTGTTGCTGTTAAAATAAGCATATTATTTTTTGCTTCAATAAGTATTCCTGACAGAATAGGAAGAGGTGTTCTTGAAGAAACAGCCTTTTGCACTATATTAATAGATTTATTAAGTTCATTTTGGTTAATTGTTACTTTCATAATAGGCTCCTTTAATCATATTTATTGTTGATAAAATTTTTTGATTTTCATTAATAGAAAGATATAAAAGATTATTAGTAATATTAGTAGGTATTGTTAATTTGTTGAAAACCATATAAAACATTGCATTTTCAAGGTTAAAAAAAATTTATATTGTTGATTGTTTTATTATTTATCCAAATCATTTAAAATTCTTTGTTTTTATAAATAATTACAAACAATTTGTCAACATTTTTATGTTAATTATTAAGCATTGAAATTAAATCTTCAATATTTTTTTTTGCTTCCTGACTGTTTTCTATATCATCATTAATTTTATTGCAGGCATGAAGAACCGTTGAATGATCTCTTCCTCCAAATTCATCACCTATTTTAGGCAGAGACAAATCTGTCAACTTTCTTGCTATATACATGGCAATTTGTCTTGGATATGCTATATTTTTAGTTTTTTTCTTGGATACTATTTCATCAATAGAAATATTGTAATAATTAGCAACAACTTCTTTAATATCGGAAGCTGATACTTTTTTATTCTTGCTTATCAGGTGTTTTAATGCTTCCTGAGCTAATTCAAGAGTAACTTCTTTTTTATTTGTAAGGGAAGCATAAGCATAAATACGAATGAGTGCTCCTTCAAGTTTACGTATATTTGATTGTATATGCTGTGCAATGTATGTAATTACATCATCCGGAATATTGTAGTTTTCAGTTTCAGCCTTTTTTCTTAATATTGCAATTCTCGTTTCATAATCCGGAGGCTGAATATCCGCTATTAATCCCCATTCGAAACGTGAACGCAGCCTGTCTTCCAATGTCGGTATTTCCGAAGGTGGATTATCACTTGATACAATAATTTGTTTATTTGCTTCATGCAAAGCATTAAAGGTGTGAAAGAATTCTTCCTGGGTACTTTCTTTCCCGGCAATAAACTGAATATCGTCAACTAAAAGTACATCGGCTTTTCTGTATGTATTTCTAAATTCTTCATTAGAGCCGTCTTTAATTGAATTAATAAGATCATTGGTAAACTTCTCGCTGGTCACATACAGTACATAGGTTTCAGGATTGTTATCCAAAATATAATGTCCTATTGCATGCATTAAATGTGTTTTTCCAAGGCCCACGCCCCCATATATAAACAAAGGATTATATGCTGTTGAAGGTGCTTCTGCAACAGCTAAGGAAGCTGCATGAGCAAAACGATTGCTGTTTCCTATTACAAAGCTATCAAATCTGTATTTGGGATTTAGTATTCTTCCGTTATATATGGGATCTGTATCGTCTAAACCATTTGTGTCATATTTCTTGATTTCTTCCTTATCGATGTTTTCTCCGGGAATAGTGAATATTAGTTCAATCTCTTTTTTTAAAACATAATTAAATGCATTTTTAAGAAAATTATAATGTCTTTTTCTGATTGTATTTCTCAAAAAATCGTCGGCAGTTTCCAAATAAATTGTGTTGTTTTTATACGCTACAATTTTAAGTGGCTTAAACCAAGTGTTAAAGCTTACTTGATTAGTATCTTCTTTTACTATTTCAAGTACTTCATTCCATAATTCTTCAAAATTCATAAATTTCCTCCGGTGTTGATAAAAAAATTAACAATATGTTGATTAATATCTTATATATTGATAATATTAAGGGTATAAACAGGTGTTTATAAAAATGTGAACATAGTAAGTAATTGAATAATTAATATTTGTATTAATTAATAACAAGTTGTCCGGTTTTTATGTTTATAAAAAGTTATCCACAGACACTTACCATACTATCATTTTTTATCCACAATTTCAATTCAAATTTAAATATTTTAAAAAATATTTGCAATATATTTAAAAATATAGTATAAAGGTATGGGGACACACCTTTATTATAAGGTGAGTCTTTGCGGGTAAAGGAATGTCCCCAATTTGGGTGTTGACATAAGTATTTATAAATAATATAATTTACTGATATGAGAATTCAAATATTTATATAGATTGGTAACAAGGAGGTGTTTCAATGAAAAGAACTTATCAGCCGAAAAGAAAACAAAGAAGCAGTGAGCATGGATTTTTAAAGAGAATGAGCACAAAATCCGGAAGGAATGTAATAAAGAGAAGAAGGGCGAGGGGTAGAAGTAAACTGTCAGCATAAGGCCGCATTTGTGGCCTTTTATTCCATGTTGTACATAAGGTAACGAAATGATAATAATTAAGAAGAATAATGATTACAAATCTGTATATAATTGCAATAATTCAATATCTGATCATAATCTTGTATTATTTATAAAAAAAAATGATTACAACTATAATAGATTTGGCTTTACATCAGCAAAAAAAATTAAGAAAGCAGTGCATCGCAATATTATAAGAAGAAGGCTAAAAGAAATAGTAAGAGCAAATGAGTATAATTTAAAAAAAGGCTATGATATTGTATTAATGGCCAGAGTTAATGCTGTTGACTCCGATTATAAAAACCTTAAGAGTTCTTTCATTAAACTGGTGAAAAGAAAAAAATTAATTAAGGGTATACAATGAGTAGGGTATTAATTTATATTATACGAATATATCAGAAGTTTTCTTCAAGGTCTGCAGTCAGACATTGCAGATTTTATCCAACTTGCTCGCAATATTTTGTTGAAGCACTACAAAAATACGGTTTTTTTAAAGGTTCATACTTAGGTATACGAAGAATATTAAAATGTCATCCGTTTAATCCGGGAGGGTATGATCCATTGAAATAGGAGGGTAAGATGAATTTAGATTTTTTGGCAGTGCCTATGGGCATGCTTGTTAAATTAATATTTGATATGGTTTCTGTTATTGATTCTACTTATATATCTGCTTATTCCATAGCAATTATAATTTCTACCATATTATTTAAATTAGTAGTATTGCCTTTAACATTAAAGCAAACTAAATCTATGAAAAGAATGCAGGAAATAAATCCAAAAATTCAGGAGTTACAGCAAAAGTACGGAAAAGATCCTCAAACTTTACAAAGAAAACAAATGGAGTTATATAAAGAAATGAATTATAGTCCATTTTCCGGATGTTTGCCTTTGTTAATACAATTTCCAATATTGATTGCATTTTTTTATGTTATTCGAGAGCCGGTCAAATATGTTTTTGAAGATCAGGCATTTTTTGATACAATAAATAAAACATTTTTATGGATAAAAGATTTAGGATTTGCAGAAAATCATTTATTTGAAAACGGTGTTATTAATGGATTGTCAATGGGAGGCATGACACTTCCTTTCATAGGAGGTGCACTTCCAATTTTAGCAGTTATTACAGGAATTACAACATATCTTACTACAAAAATGACGTCACAGCCCTCTATAAATGAACAGCAGGCTTCAACTCAAAAAACCATGAATATGATGATGCCGGTAATGATATTTGTTTTTTCCATACAATTTCCTGCAGGATTGGCATTGTATTGGGTTGTATCAAATGCATTTCAGTTAGTACAACAATATATTGTTTTAAATTCGTCCAAAAATCCGAAGGAGGAATTAAAATAGATGAAAGAATTAACAATTGAAAAATCTACCGTTGAAGAAGCAATAGCTGCAGCACTTGAAGAACTAAACGCTGAAAATAATGAGGTTGAAATTGAAATAATAAAAGAGCCTTCAAAAGGTTTTTTCGGCTTAGGCAGCAAGGATGCAAAGGTAAAGGTTACGATTACCAATGGTCCTGAAGAGAGAGCAATAAAATTTCTTGATATTTTGCTTAGAAAAATGAACATAGAAGCCAATTATGAAGTTAATTATTCAAACAATATTTTAAATGTTGACATAGTAAAAATCGGAGAAGATGATAAAGGAATAGTTATCGGCAAAAGGGGTAAAAATTTAGATGAAATTCAGTTTCTTTTGAATTTAATGGTTAATAAAGGAAGAGAGAACTATGTAAGAGTAATTTTCAATGTTGAAGATTACAGGGCAAAGAGGGAAGAAACTTTAAAAAGATTAGCTCTTAAGATGGCAGACAAGTGTAAATACTATAATCGTAAAGTGAAACTTGAGCCTATGAATCCTTATGAAAGAAGAATAATTCATTCAACCTTACAGGATGAAAAGGGAATTATAACTTATTCTGAAGGTGAGGAGCCGTACAGGAAAGTAGTTATAGATAAAAAATAGCCCCCTGGAAGGGTTATTTTTTATTAAAGTTTAACTTATTTTTATATAAAATAGAACTATTCATAATTACTGAGAAAAACAATAATAAACATCCGCTCACGGTTTCGAACACGAATAATTCTAGAAGCTCATTACGGTTAAAAATCCTACAGCTTGCAAACTCGCTCCGCTCAAACAGTGCAAGCTGCTTAACGGATTTTTAACCTCCTTTCGCTAAGAATTATAATCGTGTTCTGCAAATGTTCGCTTAATGTTTATTATTGATTTTTGTTTAATAAAACTTTAAAATTAAACAATAACAATTAAATCAAAATATATGTACTTTTATATAAAATTAATGTAAAATGCATATATAAGGTATGGGGACACACCTTGGAGAATGTCATCCTGAGCGAAGCGAAGGATCTCAGGGT
>JAQVRY010000010.1:5774-26355 GCA_028700795.1 Tissierellia bacterium
TAAAATGCATATATAAGGTATGGGGACACACCTTGGAGAATGTCATCCTGAGCGAAGCGAAGGATCTCAGGGTTTAAAAGGGGTGAATGAAATGTTTAACGATACAATTGCTGCAATTGCAACATTTCCGGGCAATGCAGGCATTAATATAATAAGATTAAGCGGCAATGATGCATTAAATATTGCATATAAAATTTTTGTTGATAAAAACAAACTAAATCCTAAAAATTTTAAACCAAGATATCTTCATTACGGATATATTGTAGATAAAGATAAAAAGGTAATAGATGAAGTTCTGTTGTCTTACATGAAGGCTCCAAACACCTATACAAGAGAAGATATTATTGAAATTAACTGTCATGGGGGAATTATTTCTGCAAAAAAAATATTGGATACGGTACTTTATTATGGCTGCAGAATAGCTGAAAGAGGAGAATTTACAAAGAGAGCTTTTCTTAATGGAAGAATAGATTTAATTCAAGCTGAAGCAGTAATTGACATAATAAATTCAAAGACGGACTCAAGTCATGAAATATCTGTAAAACATTTGGAAGGAAGACTTTCAAAACAAATAAATGCAGTTATAGATGAAATAATGGAATTGTTGGCCAATATTGAAGTTAATATTGATTTTCCCGAATATGACGAGGATGAAATAACTATTGAAAGAGTTAGAGCCTTAAGTGAAAGCTTAGTGCCTGAATTGGATAAACTCATAAAAACAGCTGATACCGGGAAAATATTTAAGGAAGGTATAAAAACAGTAATACTTGGAAAACCAAATGTGGGAAAATCATCTCTTATGAATTTTCTTTTAAATGAAAATCGAGCTATTGTTACTGAAGTTCCGGGAACAACAAGGGATACTATAGAGGAATATGTGAATATTAAAGGAGTACCCTTAAGAATTATTGACACTGCAGGAATAAGAGATACTGATGATACAGTAGAAAGATTGGGTGTTGAAAAAGCTTTGGAAAAGGTATCTGAAGCCGACCTGGTAATAATGATTTTTGATTCATCAAAAGAGCTTGAAAAAGAGGATGAAAGAATATTAGATTTTATTAAGAATAAAAAAGTTATTTATATAAGGAATAAAACTGATTTGGAAAGCAAGTTGGAGTTGTCATCATATAAAAAAATAGAAGAAGAGATTATTAACGTATCAATTATACAAAATCAAGGTTTGGATGATATTATCAATAAAATAAACTCTTTGTTTTTTGAAGGTCATTTAGATGTAACGGATGAGCTTATTATTAACAACGTGAGACATAAGAATTTATTGATAAAAGCAAAAAACAGTATTGAAGAAGTTTTAAGTTCAATTGAGAATAATATGCCCATTGATTTCATTGAGATAGACTTAATGGATGCAATGAAAAACTTAGGACTGATTGTAGGTAAATCGGTCAGTGATGATTTGGTTGACAAAATATTTGATGAATTTTGCATAGGTAAGTAGAAAGGAACAACAATGGAAGACAAAGTAAAGGAATTTCTTGAAGAGAGTATTGATGTGTTAGTGATTGGTGCAGGTCATGCTGGATGTGAAGCATCCTTGGCGTCTGCAAGACTTGGTTTAAAAACAGTAATGTTGACTTTAAGCCTTGACTCAATAGCATTGATGCCGTGCAACCCTAATATAGGAGGAACGGCAAAAGGACACCTGGTAAGGGAAATAGATGCTCTTGGCGGAGAAATGGGTTTAAATATAGATAAAACTATGATACAATGTAAAATGTTAAATCGCTCAAAAGGACCTGCAGTTCATTCCCTAAGAGCCCAAGCCGACAAAAAAAAGTATCATACTGAAATGAAAAAAGTGATTGAAAATCAGAAAAATTTAAGGGTAATACAAACAGAGGCAACTAAGATAACACTTAATGAAGATAAAAGCTTTAATGTATATACCAAGCTTGGAGCGTACTACAGGGTAAGAGCGGTTATAGTTACTACAGGCACATATTTAAAGGGAAGAATTTATATGGGCGAATTGAACTATTCATCGGGACCTGATGGTTTGGCTCCTGCAAATGAATTGTCCGATTCATTGATGAATTTAGGAATTGAACTTATAAAGTTTAAAACAGGGACACCAGCAAGAATACACAACGATTCCATTAATTATGAAAAAATGGTCGAGCAAACAGGTGATGATGAAATAATACCTTTTTCGTTTATGAATGATGAAATAAATATTGAGCAGGTGCCATGCTACATTACCTACACTACTCCTCAGACTCATGAATTAATCAGGAAAAATTTAGATAGATCACCACTTTATGGCGGTGTTATAAAAAGTGTGGGACCAAGGTACTGTCCATCATTGGAAGATAAAGTAGTTAAATTTTCAGACAAGGAAAAACATCAGCTTTTTGTGGAGCCTGAAGGTCTTGATACAAAAGAAATGTATATCCAAGGAATGTCTACATCTTTGCCTTACGAGATTCAAATTCAAATGTATAGAACTATGATAGGACTTGAAAATGCGGAAATTATGAGACCAGCCTACGCCATAGAATATGATGCCATCGATCCTACCCAGCTCAAGCTGAGTCTTGAATTAATAAGTATTAAAAATTTATTTTTCGCAGGACAGGTAAACGGAAGCTCTGGATATGAAGAAGCTGCAGCACAAGGTTTGATAGCCGGAATAAATGCATATTTGAGCTTAAATAATAAGGAGCCTTTAATTTTAGACCGCTCAGAAGCATATATAGGGGTGTTGATTGATGATTTGGTTACCAAGGGAACAAGCGAGCCCTACAGGATGATGACTTCAAGAGCAGAATACAGGCTTCTTTTAAGACAGGATAATGCTGATGAGAGACTTACCGAAAAAGGTTATGAAATAGGATTGGTTACAGAAGAAAGATATATAAGATACAGAGATAAAAAACAAAGAATTGAAAATGAAATTGAGAGATTAAAAAACCTTAAAATAACACCCAAGGCTGCAATTAACGAAGCTTTGGAGAATATGGGAAGTGCTTCTTTAAAAATTCCCATAACCCTTTATGATTTAATGAGAAGAACAGAGCTTAATTATGACAACACATTATTCTTGGATTCAGACAGACCTGTATTGAGAAAAGAAACAAAGGATTATGTGGAAACAGTCATAAAATATGAAGGCTATATTCAAAAGCAGATAGCTCAGGTGGAACAGTTTAAAAAGCTTGAAAACAGAAAGATTCCAAATGATATAAACTACGATAATGTAGGAAGTCTCAGAATTGAAGCAAGGCAGAAATTAAACAGGATAAGGCCGAACTCCATAGGTCAGGCTTCAAGGATTTCAGGTGTTTCACCTGCGGACATAAATGTACTGTTAATCTATTTGATGGCATACAACCAAAAATAAAGGAGATCTTGTGATAAAAACAATGGAAGAGGGTTTCGCTCAGCTTAAATTACCCTACAGCAATGAGATTGAAAAGAAATTTATTGTATACACTGAGCTGTTAAAAGAGTGGAACAAAAAAATAAATATTACTTCCATAGAAGATGATGAGGAAATTTATATAAAACATTTTATTGACAGTGTTCTTCTATTGAATGAAGATAATATTAATGAAAATAAAACTATAATTGATGTAGGTACCGGAGGGGGTTTTCCGGGGTTGCCACTTAAAATTATTAATAACAATTATAAACTTACGCTGTTGGACAGTTTGAGAAAGAGAATAGATTTTTTGTCTGAAGTTACAAAAGCTTTGGAATTAAATGATGTAAAGCTAATTCACGGAAGAGCTGAAGATTACGGTCAAAATAAGGAATATAGAGAATGTTACGATATATGTGTTTCAAGAGCTGTGGCACCCCTTAATGTTTTAAGTGAATATTGTATTCCGTTTGTAAGGGTAGGAGGATATTTTGCAGCATTCAAAAGCGACAATATTTCCCAGGAAATTTCAAATTCTGACAACGCAATTAAAAAACTTGGCGGAAAAATTAAAGAAATTAAAGAAATTTATCTTCCGGGTACTGATATTATAAGAAAAATTGTTATAATAGAGAAGATAGATACAACAAAAATCAAGTATCCGAGAAAGGCTGGGAAACCAAGCAAGGATCCGTTAAAATAAGGGGGAGGAAATGATTAGCAATATTGTTCATATTGATGTAAATAAAATAATACCAAACAAGAATCAGCCAAGAAAAATTTTTGATGAAAAGGCATTGGAGGAATTGAGTCAATCCATAGATAATTATGGAATCATACAGCCTATTACGGTAAGAAAAATTTATGATGATATTTATGAGATAGTAGCCGGTGAACGTCGTTATAAAGCAGTAAAAATGTTAAATATGGATACAATTCCCGCCGTGATTATTGAAGCTAAGGAGGAAGAATCCGCAGCAATGTCTTTGATTGAAAATTTACAGCGTGAAGATCTGCATTTTATAGAGGAAGCAATGGCGTACGAAAGACTTATAAGTGAATTTGGCGTAAACCAGACACAATTAGCTCAAAAATTGGGGAAATCTCAATCAGCAATTGCAAATAAAGTGAGAATTCTTAAACTTCCTGAGTCTGTTAAAGAAAGATTAAGGGAAGGAAATTTAACTGAGCGTCACGGAAGAGCGTTGTTAAAAATAAATGATGAAGAAATCCTTCTCAATATTGTTGAAAAAATAATTTTAAAAGATTTAAATGTAAGTGAAACTGAAAAGATTGTAGATTCAATTGCTGATGAGCTGAATACTAAGAAAAAAGCGGACAAGCGTTATGTAAGGAATTTTATTAATTATAAAATATATATAAATACAATAAAAAATGCTTATAATGAAATAGTAAAAACAGGTATTAATGCTAAATTTGAACAGAATGAATCAGAAGATTTCATTGAAATAAAGGTGAAGATTCCTAAAAAAGGTATGTAAAGGGTGATGAAATGACCAAAGTCATAAGTATTTTCAATCAAAAAGGCGGTGTGGGAAAGACAACAACCAATGTTAATCTGTGTTCGGCATTGGCTTTAAAGGGAAAGAAGGTACTTAGCATTGATATTGACCCTCAAGGCAACACAACCAGCGGATTCGGTTTTAACAAGAATCAGCTGAAATATACAATCTACAATGTATTGATTGAAGATTACGACATTAACAAGGTTATCTTCAAGACGGAAATAGAAAACTTAGAACTTATTCCTGCAAATATTCAGCTTGCAGGTGCTGAAATTGAGCTTACCAATACTATATTCAGAGAAAAAACATTAAAAGAAAAAATTAATTTAATTGAAAATAAATATGATTTTATTATAGCGGATTGTCCGCCTTCACTGGGATTGTTGTCATTAAACGCTCTTACTGCATCTAATACCGTATTGATTCCCATACAATGTGAATACTATTCTTTAGAAGGCGTAGGACAGCTTATTGATACTGTTAAGCTTGTAAAGAAAAATTTAAATCCTAAGCTTGAAATTGAGGGAGTTCTTTTAAATATGTTTGACGGCAGAACCAATCTTTCAATACAAGTTGTTGAGGAAGTAAAAAAATACTTTAAGGATAAGGTATATAGAACCGTAATACCGAGAAGTGTAAGGCTTGCAGAAGCGCCAAGCTATGGACAGCCTATAATGCTATATGACGATAAATCAAAAGGAAGCATTGCATATATAAAATTATCTGAAGAATTAATTAAAAACAATTAAGGAGATGAGGAAAGTATGTCTGCGAAGAGAAAAGCATTAGGCAAAGGATTGTCGGCATTAATACCCGAAGATTTAGAAAAGGAAGATTATGAAAAAATTCATGAAATAGATATTGATCTGATTTCCCCAAACCCAAATCAGCCTCGTAAAGTTTTTGAACAGGATAAGTTAGACGAACTTACTGAGTCCATAAAAAAATATGGTGTTATTCAACCTATAATTTTAAGAAAAGAGGGTGAGCTCTACACTATAATTGCAGGAGAAAGAAGATGGAGAGCCTGTAAAAATGCTAATATAAAAACAATTCCTTCAATAGTAAGAGATATAGAAAACAGAAATGCCTCTGAAATAGCCTTGATTGAAAATATTCAAAGGGAAGATTTAAATCCCATAGATGAGGCAAATGCTTATGAATTTGTTATGGATAGATACGGCATAACTCAGGAACAAGTATCAAACATAGTAGGAAAGTCCAGAGTATATGTAACCAATATAATAAGACTTACTAATTTAGATGAATATGTGAAGGATAAGATTATTAGAAATTTAATAACTGCCGGTCATGGCAGAGCTATTCTAAGCTTGGAAAAAGAAAAACAAAAATCATTGACGGATATAATAATAAGAGACAATTTAAGTGTAAGAGATGTAGAAAAGTTAGTGCGCTCTTCAAAAAAACCACGACGTAAAGTAAAAGCTGAAAAAGATAAATACATAGTATATTTAGAGGAACTGCTGATGGAGAGATTTTCCGCAAGGGTTAATATTAAAAATAAAAAAGATAAGGGGAAAATTGAAATAGAATATACCGGCAGTGACGATTTAAACAGAATATTGGAAATATTAAAAATAGAAGATTAATATGACTCTTTTGGGGGATAGTCTTAACATCCCCCTGCGCAACCCTATCCCTATTCACACATCCGATAGCTTAACCTATCCAATCATCCAATCATAAACATATTATCCCAAACTCAATAAAAAGCAATATCGTTAATTAATAAACATAGGTACTGCTATACTAAATACATATTTATTATTGTATATAACATATCATTAATTATAGTAATAATAATAAGGTAAAAGTCATGTGTTAATTAATTATAGTAATCATTTTAAAAAATTTGCATACTATTAATTAATGTTATCAATAATAATTGACAATTAATTAACGAAGATATATAATATTTATAAATATTAGAAATGCAATGGGGAGGTTATTATATTGACAAAGGTAATGGATGTAAAGGCAAATGAAAAGCTTTTTATTGAGCTAAAAGATTACATTGATTCAGTTAAGGATGTAGACGGGTCGTTAATGCAGGTTTTGCACAAGGCTCAGGAAACCTTCGGATATTTGCCGATAGAAGTTCAAAAATTTATTTCTTCCGAATTAGATGTTCCATTAGCAGAAGTGTACGGAGTAGCTACATTTTATACACAATTTGCCATTGAGCCTAAGGGGAAGCACAAAATTGGAGTATGTCTCGGCACAGCATGTTATGTAAAAGGTGCCCAACTTATTATGGACAAATTGGCAAAAGAGTTAGATATTAAAGTTGGTGAAACTACACCCGACAATTTATTTACTTTTGAAGCTACTCGTTGTTTAGGCTGCTGTGGTCTTGCTCCTGTTATGATGATAGACCAGGATGTATATGGAAAATTGGAGCCGAAAAAAATACCTGAAATACTGGCAAAATACAAGTAGGGGGTTATTATGAAGTCATTGGAAGAATTAAAAAAGTTAAGAGATGAATCTATAAAGAATGTTGAAATGCGAAATACCGATAAGGACGTGCGTGTTGTGGTTGGAATGGCAACCTGTGGAATATCTGCAGGAGCAAGACCTGTTTTATCCACATTTGTAGAAGAAGTAGCAAAAAGAAATTTAAATAATGTGTCAGTGGTACAGACCGGTTGCATAGGAATGTGTACCTATGAGCCGATAGTTGAAATTTATTCTCCAGGTAAGGAAAAGGTTACTTACATTCATATTGACTCTGAAAAAGCAAAAAGAATTGTGTCCGAACATTTGGCTAATAACAGAGTTGTAGCTGAATATACAATAGGCTCAGAAAATTAACGGTAGAAAGCGAGGATGGTTATGAAGATTTTCAGATCTCATGTGTTGGTTTGCGGAGGAACGGGCTGTAGTTCTTCTAATTCTGCTCTGATTAGGGAAAGATTTATAGAAAAAATAAAAGAAGTAAATTTAGATAATGAGGTACAGGTTATCGGTACCGGCTGCTTTGGTCTTTGTGAAGCAGGCCCGGTTGTAATTATATATCCTGAAGGTTCATTTTATGCTCGAATGACTATTGACAGAGTTGATGAAATAGTTGAAGAGCATTTATTAAAAGGAAGAATAGTAAAAAAATATTTATTTGATGAAAGTATAAAGGATGAGAAACTAAAAGCTCTAAATGAAGTGGACTTTTATAAAAAACAAAAGAGGGTCGCACTTCGTAACTGTGGTCTCATAAATCCTGAGAACATTAGCGAGTATATAGCAAGGGACGGATATTTGGCACTTGGTAAGGTTCTTACGGAAATGACTCCTGATGAAGTTATTAAGTTAGTCAAGGATTCAGGGTTAAAAGGAAGAGGCGGAGCCGGTTTCTCGACAGGAATGAAATGGAGCTTTGCAGCCCCCAATAAGGCAGACCAAAAATATGTAATATGCAATGCTGATGAAGGTGACCCGGGAGCATTTATGGACAGAAGTGTTTTGGAAGGTGACCCTCATGCAGTCTTGGAAGCTATGGCAATAGCGGGTTATGCAATTGGAGCTACAAAAGGATTTATATATGTAAGAGCAGAATATCCTATAGCGGTTCACAGATTGAAAATTGCAATAGATCAGGCTAGGGAATTAGGTCTTCTAGGGGAAAATTTATTCAATACAGGTTTTGATTTTGATATAGAGATTAGATTGGGAGCAGGAGCTTTTGTCTGCGGAGAGGAAACAGCTTTGTTGCAGTCATTGGAAGGCAAAAGGGGAATGTCCAGGAACAAACCGCCATTTCCTGCAAACAAAGGGTTGTGGGGGAAACCTACAATAATAAATAATGTGGAAACATTGGCAAATATCCCCCAAATAATAATCAAGGGTCCTGAATGGTTTAAAAGTTTCGGCACCGAAAAATCACCCGGTACAAAAGTATTTGCATTAGGCGGAAAAATTAATAATACCGGTCTTGTTGAAGTACCAATGGGGACAAAATTAAGAGAAGTTATATATGATATAGGCGGCGGATGTCCTAACGGCAAAGAATTTAAAGCAGTTCAGACAGGAGGACCATCAGGAGGATGCCTTACCAAGGATCACTTAGATATTCCAATAGATTATGAAAATCTTACTGCGGTAGGCTCTATGATGGGCTCCGGCGGTATGATCGTAATGGATGAAGATAATTGTATGGTTGATATTGCAAGATTTTTCCTTGATTTTACAGTTGATGAATCCTGCGGCAAATGTACTCCATGCAGGGAAGGTACAAAACGAATGCTGGAAATTTTAGATAGAATTACTGAGGGAAAAGGCACAATGGAGGATCTTGATAAGTTAGAAAAACTTGCAATAAACATCAAGGAAACCTCACTTTGCGGCTTAGGACAGACTGCACCAAATCCTGTATTATCAACATTAAAATATTTTAGAGATGAATATGAAGCCCATGTTAATGAGAAAAGATGCCCGGCAGGTGTTTGCCAGTCGCTTTTGAATTATATTATAACCATGGATTGTAAAGGATGTACGAAATGTGCGAGGATATGTCCTGTAGGAGCTATTGAGGGTAAGGTCAAAGAAATTCATGTAATTGATCAGGACAAATGCAGTAAATGTGGTACGTGTATGGAAGCTTGTACTTTCCATGCAATTATAAGGAAGTAGAAAGGCTGGTGCAAACATGGATAAAGTAAATTTAACTATAAACGGAATAGAGGTTAGTGTACCAAAAGATTATACAGTGCTTTTGGCAGCTAAGGAAGCAGGTATCGATATACCTACCCTTTGCTATTTAAAGGATATAAATGAAATAGCTGCATGCAGACTATGTATTGCAGAAGTAACTATAAAAGGTGTTCCAATGAGAAACCTGCCTGCCACCTGTGTGCTTCAAGTTCAAGAAGGTATGAATGTAAATACGAATACAAAAAGAGTAAGAAATGCTGTTAGAATGAATTTGGAGTTGATACTTGCAAATCACAACAGAGAATGCCTTACCTGTTTAAGAAACGGTACCTGTGAGCTCCAAAAGCTCTGTGATGAAATGAATATCAGCGATATAGAATTCCAAGGTTCAAAGAGAGATGAAAAAATTGATGATTTGTCATATTCCATTGTAAGAGATACAAGCAAATGTATTCTCTGCGGAAGATGCGTCAGCACCTGCAGAGACGTTCAAGGAATAGGAATTTTGGACTTTACAAAGAGAGGATTTGTGACAGAGGTTGCACCGGCATTTGATTACAGCATGAAGGATGTACCTTGCGTATATTGCGGACAGTGCATTCAGGCATGCCCTGTAGCAGCGTTGAGGGAAAGAACAAATATTGATGATGTATGGGATGCCTTAGATGATCCTGAAAAATATGTAGTGGTGCAAACTGCACCAGGTGTTCGTGCATCACTTGGAGAAGAATTTGGGCTGCCTGTGGGAACGGATGTGACCGGCAGGATGGTTGCAGCATTGAAAAGAATTGGTTTTGACAAAGTATTTGATACAAACTTCTCGGCAGACCTTACAATTTTAGAAGAAGGTACCGAGCTTTTAAGCAGAGTTAAAAACGGCGGCAAGTTACCTATGATAACATCTTGCTCACCGGGTTGGATTCGTTACTGCGAATTAAATTATCCTGAATTTTTAGATAATTTATCAACATGCAAATCTCCGCAGCAAATGTTTGGTGCAATTGTGAAGTCCTACTACGCCGAAAAAGCAGGAATAGACCCCAAAAATATATTCTCTGTATCTGTAATGCCATGTACATCGAAAAAAACAGAAGCAAACAGACCGGAAATGGAAGTAGATGGACTGAGAGATGTGGATGTGTCATTGACCACAAGAGAATTGGGGGATATGATTAAACAAGCAAGAATTAATTTTGTAAACCTGCCCAATGAGGAGCCTGACAGTATATTGGGACAATATACGGGAGCAGGTGCAATCTTTGGTGCAACAGGCGGAGTTATGGAAGCAGCGCTGCGTACGGTTGCAGATATACTGACCGGTAAGGATTTGGATGACTTTGAGTATCAAGGGGTTAGGGGTCTTGAAGGTGTTAAGGAAGCATCAGTAGTACTTCCCATTGAGGGTAAAGATACCGAAGTGAAAATTGCAGTTGCCCATGGAACAGCTAATGCGGCGAAGGTATTGGAAGCCGTTAAAAACGGTGAGAAAGAATATCATTTCATAGAGGTTATGGCATGTCCGGGAGGATGTGTACATGGAGGAGGTCAGTCTCACGTATCTGCAAAGAAAAGGCTTGAAGTTAATCCAAAGAGCAAACGTGCAGATGCATTATACGAGCTTGATAAATCTTTGCCTCTTAGAAAGTCACACAAAAATCCTGAAGTTATAAAGTTGTATGAAGAATTTTTAAAAGAAGCAAACAGTCACGTTTCTCACAAATATCTTCACACTCATTACCATAAACGTAATTCCTATGAAATTGAACAACAGGAAGAATATGATAAGTTAATAGAAAAATTGAAATAAAGTAAGTAAAAAATATTCTCTGTAACCAGCAGAGAATTTTTTTTTGTAATATTTTCTTTATTACCATAATGTGTTATAATAATGAAGCAAGAGAGCAGGTGAAAAATGCTTATAAAAAATGGAAGAATAATAGACCCGGAATCAAAAAGAGATGAAATTGCCGATATATTGGTTGAGGAAGGCATTATCACAAAAATTCATAAGAATATTGATATAAAAGATGAAGTTTTTAATGCGAAGGGTAAAATTATAGCCCCTGGATTAATAGATGTGCATGTGCATTTCAGAGAGCCCGGTTTTGAATATAAGGAAGATATATTATCAGGGTCAAAAGCAGCTGCAAGAGGCGGATTTACAACAGTCGTATGTATGGCTAACACTGCCCCTGTGATAGATAATATTGAAACACTCAAATATATAAATGATATAAAAAGACATTCACAAATCAATGTTCTCCAAGTTGCAACAGTAACAAAGGGATTAAAGGGTACCGAAATTGTAAATATGGAAGAATTAAAAAAGTACGGCGCAGCAGGATTTTCTGATGATGGGCTTCCAATAATGGACACCAACATTGTATTGAATGCTATGTTGGAAGCAAAAAGGCTGAATTTACCCATAAGCTTTCATGAGGAAGACCCAGGTTTAATATACAACCCCGGAGTAAATGATGGCAAGATATCTGAAAAGCTTGGTGTCAAAGGAGCATCACATCTTGCTGAAGATGTGATGGTTGCAAGAGATTGTATAATTGCACTCAAAACAGGTGCAAAAGTTAACTTTCAACATATTAGCTCAGGTTTATCAGTTGATATAATAAGGTGGGCTAAGTCAATGGGGGCAAATATTACCGCTGAAGCTTCACCTCATCATTTTTCCATGACGGAAGAGGATATTTTTAATTTTAATACAAATGCAAAAATAAATCCTCCCTTAAGGACAGAAAACGATAGAATGAAATTAATTGATGGCTTGAAAGATGGTACTATTGATATAATTGCTACAGATCATGCTCCTCACGGCAAGGAAGAAAAAAGCAGGGAATTCAGCAAGGCTCCCAGTGGAATTATTGGTTTGGAAACTGCCTTATCTGTTGGTATTACTTATTTAGTAAAAAATAATCATCTTACAATTATGCAGCTGTTGGAAAAGATGACAGTAAACCCTGCAAGACTGTATAATTTGCAGTCAGGAATAAAAGAAGGTAAAAAGTGTGATTTAGTAGTATTTGACATTGACGAAAAATGGATTGTTGATGAATTTTATTCTAAATCAAGCAATTCACCCTTTATAGGCAAAGAATTATGCGGTAAGGTTATGCTCACCATATGTAACGGTAAAGTTGTTTATAAAGATAAATAATATCCAAATGCGATAATTTACATATAATGAAATTGAAATTAAAAACAGCAGGTGATATTATGATATATTTAGATAATGCAGCTACAACATTTCCAAAGCCTTCATCAGTTTATAAAAGCGTAATGAGAGCAATGACTGTTTACGGAGCAAATCCTGGCAGGGGAAGCCATGCAATGGCAATTGAAGGTGCCAGAATTATTTATGAGACCAGAGAGTTGTTAGCTGAACTTTTCAACTTAGATGATCCAATGAGAGTAATTTTTACATTTAACGCAACAGACAGTTTAAATATTGCCATAAAAGGCATTTTAAATTCGGGAGACCATGTGGTTACTACTGAAATGGAGCATAATTCTGTTTTAAGACCTATTAAGAAATTAGAAAGCTCAGGAGTAGAAAATACAATTGTAAGATGTGCTTCAGACGGGACAATAAATTTGGTTGATTTGGAAAGTGCAATAAAAGACAATACTAAATTGATTGTAACAACACATGTCTCAAATTTAACAGGTACTATATTTCCAGCAGAAGAAATTGGTAAAATATGTAAAAAACATAATATACTATATTTGTTAGATGCATCACAAAGTGCAGGAGTTTTACCTATTGACATAAAGAAATATAATATAAGCTTTTTAGCAATGCCCGGTCATAAGGGATTATTAGGCCCTCAGGGAACAGGAGCCCTTCTTATAAATAGTGATATGCAAATTGAAAAGTTAAAAGAAGGGGGTACTGGAAGTCAGTCCAGCAGCTTAGAGCATCCCAATTTTTATCCCGACAAATTAGAAGCGGGTACACATAACTTGCCGGGTATTGCCGGATTAAATGCAGGACTTAAGTATATTTTAAACAGGGGCATAGAATCGATTTACAGCCACGAAAAAGGTCTTTTGGACATATTCATTGCAGAAATGAGAAAAAACCCTAAAATCAAAATATACGGCCCTGAATCCATTGAGCACAGAATTGGTGTTGTTCCTATTAATATAAATGGTATGGATTCTTCCGAAGTTGCAGATATTTTAGATACGGAATATAGAATTGCCGTTAGACCCGGACTCCATTGTGCTCCATTAGCTCACAAGGCTATTGGAACAGAAAAATTAGGTGCTGTTAGATTTGGGGTAGGTCCTTTTAATAAAATCACAGACATTATGGCTGCTGTAGATGCATTAAATAAAATTTCAGGATAGATATAAGAGTGTACTAAGGAGATGTCCCCAATTAACGGGGACACACCTTTATTGCAAGAATGTCCTTAAAATTTAAGAATTTATTAATGTAATTCCAGTTATATTTTGGTATAATTAATTAACAAAAATTTACAGGGTGATATATGAAAAAGATAGTATTATTTATTATGATAATTTTAATTTTTATAGTTGCCGTTTTTTATTCTCCATATGTCAAAGATTTTTTTGAAGCCATAGATGAAAAAAAGGTATATAAGATTGAAAATATAAAAACGACAGAAATTAATACACTTGAAGAGTTTAAGTTTTTTGACAGCGGTATAATATCATATAATAATCAAAAAATAGTTTATACTGATTTAGATAATAAAGTTTTGTGGGAAAATGAGAATAAAGAATTTTCTAACAAGGTGTTTGTTACAGACAATTATATTTTTAAACAAACAAAAAACAATTTAATAGTGTTGGACAAAAATAATCAAGAGTACGTAATAACTGAAATTGATGGGAATATTATAAATGTTTCACGTGAAAATGGTAAGACTGGAATGATGGTTAAAGGGAATGGACAAACCCTGTATATATTGAACGAAAACAATGAAGTCGTTGTGGATAGCAAAGAATTCAATGATATAATAACTGGAATATCTATTAGTGATAAATCGGAAGCATATTCACTTACCACTTTGACTTTTGAAAATGGAGCTCCCGTCAATACTTTATATTATAATCTTATAGACGATGTGGAATTGTGGAATTCATCTATATCAAACGAAATTATCCTTAAGACAAAAGTTGTTAATAACAATGTAATAGTTGTTGGAACAGAAAATATTTATTTTTATAATAATAACGGAAAATTAATGTGGAAGAACAGTATATACAATAAAATACTTGATTATGAAATATCACAGGATAAAATTAATATATTATTTGAAAAAGGTGAATCTGCTGAATTATTATCTTATAATTTTGAGGGCAAGGTTATGGAAATCCAAACATCGCCTTTTGGAGCGCAAAGCTTGAAAATAGTTGATAATAAAACATTTGTTTATAATGATAATACGATTTATTTGCTTCACGGTAATAAAATTGATAAGATATTCGAGGAGACTGAATGGTTTGAAGACTTCTTGATTGAAGGAAATAACATCTATATTCTATTTAAAAACAAGATTATGACAGGACAAATAAAATAAATTAGAAGGGGGAAAATAATGGTAATTGATGTTATTATAGTAATATTTGTAGGATACTTGTTTTTCCAGGGATACAGGAAAGGGTTCATATTAACCGTGTTTGACACATTGGGTATAATAATTTCGTTTTTCTTAAGCAGAGAAATGTATCATTTTGCAGAGAATTTTTTACTCAACAATACAAAGCTATTTGTAAAACTGCATGATTATTTTGAAGCGAAACTTTCAGTAAGTACAGTTAATAATATTAGTAAAATTCCTGTTGAACTGCAGAAGTTTGTAAATAACATAATGGCAAGCGAAGCTTCTGATACTTTTGCTATTTTTGTAGACAATATGAGCCTTTTAGTAATAAGGTCAATAAGCTTTGTTGTAACATTCTTGGCAATATATGCAATACTGCTTATTTTGACAACTATTATTAATACTGTAATGAAACTGCCTTTATTGAATCTTACAAACAGGTTATTAGGAGCTTTTATGGGAATAGTAAAAAGTGTCATACTTTTATATTTGATTTTTGCATTAGCTACTCCTTTAATAAGCTTTATGTACGATAAACCTTTGGCACAATCCGTTTTGGATTCTGAATCAAGCAAAATATTTTATGACAACAATATTATACTGAATTATTTATCATATAAAGGTTTTTATGAAAATTAACGGAGGAAAAAATGAAAATCGTTGATGCAAGAAAAAAGGCATGTCCTCAGCCGGTTATTATGACAAAAAAAGAAGCAGATGAGGGAGCTGAAGAAATTACGGTTATTGTAGATAATGAAACTGCAAAATTAAATGTAACAAAGCTTGCTTCTCAATTAAGATATTCTGTCACTGCTGAAAATAAGGAGGATGGTATTTACATATTGTTAATAAAAGGTGCTGAAAGCAAAGAGCAGTCAGAGATAGTATCTAAAACTCAAAATAAAAATATAGGCTATTTAATTACCTCAGATAAATTAGGCAAAGGTTCAGATGATCTCGGCAGGATACTGATGAAAAGTTTTCTGTTTACATTATCAGAGACAAAACCATATCCTGATTTCCTGATATTTTTGAACTCAGGAGTTAAACTCACTACTGAAGGCTCAGAGTCTATTGAAGACTTAATTAAGTTAAAAGAAGGCAGAGTGGAAATTGTTTCATGTGGAACATGTTTAGATTTCTTTGAAATTAAGAGCAAATTACAGGTTGGGTCTGTTTCAAATATGTATGATATAGTTGATATGATTTCAAATTCAACAAATACAGTTACGATATAAGGAGAGCAGCTATGCCTATGAAGTTAAATGTAGGAGATGTAGTAAAATTAAAGAAAAAACATCCCTGTGGAGGTTATGATTGGGAGATACTGAGGATTGGTGCAGATTTTAGAATTAAATGCACTACCTGTGAAAGACAAGTATGGCTTCCTCGAAGCGAAGTAGAAAGAAGAATAACAAAAATTGTATATCAAGTTGACAATGAAACTTCTGATAAGCAATAAAAAAATATTGACATGAACAGAAAATTATTATAATATAAGTTGAAGTTGATAACCTTTAATCTGGCACAGAGAGGCTGGGAAGGAACATTAGAGCTAATAGAGTAGGTCTTCCTTTGCTGTGTGCAAGGAAGACTTTTTGATTTAAGGAAAGGGGACACCCCCCCAAATTGCTTTAAAATAGTCCAAGAGAGGCTAAAAAGGAGGAAATATGCTAAAAGGCAGAAGTTTAATTGAACCAATGGATTTATCGCTTGGGGAGTTGGATGAAATATTGAGCTTAGCAGATAAAATAATTTCAGATCCGCTTGCTTATGCAGATGTGTGCAAAGGAAAAATACTGGCGACTTTGTTTTATGAACCTAGTACAAGAACAAGACTAAGCTTTGAATCAGCAATGTTAAGGCTTGGGGGAAGTGTTATGGGCTTTTCCTCAGCAGAATCAAGCTCTGCAGCAAAGGGAGAAAGTGTTGCCGACACCATAAGAACCGTAGCATGCTATGCAGATATTGCAGCAATGCGTCATCCAAAAGAGGGTGCTCCCATGGTAGCTGCAATGAAAGCAAATATACCCGTTATAAATGCAGGGGACGGGGGACACCAACATCCCACCCAAACATTGACAGACCTACTTACTATTAAAACATTAAAAGGCAAATTAAATAATTTTACAATAGGTCTTTGCGGTGATTTGAAATTCGGACGAACGGTTCATTCCTTAATAAAAGCTTTATCACGATATGAAAATATAAAATTTGTTCTTATATCACCAGCGGAACTAAGGGTACCGGATTATATAAGAGAAGAAATATTAATGAAAAACGGTATTGAGTTTACAGAAGTGGAAAGACTTGAAAGTGTAATAGAGGAATTAGATGTTCTTTACATGACAAGGGTTCAGAAAGAAAGATTTTTCAATGAAGCCGATTATATAAGATTAAAAGACAGCTATATTGTCGACAATAAAAAAATGGCAAATGCAAAAAAGGATATGATTCTTATGCATCCTCTTCCCAGGGTGAATGAAATTTCAGTGGAAGTCGACAATGACCCCAGGGCAGCATATTTTGCACAAGCTAAATGCGGAATGTTTATAAGAATGGCTTTAATTATGAAATTATTGGGGGTTGAATAATGCTTAATATAGATAGTGTCGAAAAAGGATTGGTAATTGACCATATAAAGGCAGGAAAAGCCATGGAAATATATCGTTATTTGAACCTTGATAAAATGGACTGCAGTGTTGCAATAATTAAAAATGCAAAGAGCAAGAAATTTGGAAAAAAGGATATTATAAAAGTAGAAAACAACATAGATATGGATCTTAAGGTGCTTGGTTTTATTGATCCAAACATAACAATCAATGTTATTGATAATTTTGTTATAATAGATAAAATAAACTTAGAATTGCCCCAAGAAGTTGAAAATGTTGTTAAATGCAAAAATCCAAGATGTATAACTTCAATAGAGCAGGAAATAGTTCATAAATTTAGACTAACTGACAAAGAAAACAAAATTTACAGGTGCGTATACTGCGATACAGCATATGAAGGAAAGTAGCAAAAGTAAATTGGAGAAAATTATGAAGGTTTTAGTAACTGCTGTTAAGGAAAATATGAAGATTTCCAATAACATTTACAGGATTTCGGCGGAATTTGAGTCTGAAATAAAACCCGGACAATTTTTTATGCTGAAAACTACGGATAATTCGTTTCTGCTGCCAAGGCCGATAAGTATTAATGATGTAAATGAAAATATTGTTTCATTCTTATATAGAATTGAAGGCCAAGGCACTAAAAAAATAAGCAGCCTATGTAAAAATGATGAGTTCCAGTTGTTTGGTCCCTTGGGAAATGGATTTGATATAGATAAGATGAAAGGAAGGGTTGTAGTAATAGGAGGAGGAATAGGTATTGCTCCTCTATTGTATTTATGTAAAGTGTTAGGCAAGGAAACGGATGTGTATTTAGGATACAAAGATATTGAAAATATGTATATAATTGATGAATTTGAATTATATGCCGATAGATGCGTCGTTGTTACAGAGGATGGAAGTTTTGGAGAAAAAGGTTTTGTGACGGATTATATACCATATGATGAATATGATGTCGTTGTAACCTGCGGACCAGAAATAATGATGAATAAGATTGCAAATAATTGCAGAGATAAAAATATTAAATGCTATGTATCGTTGGAAAGAAGAATGGCATGCGGAATGGGTGCATGTTTAGGATGTACGGTAGAAACAAAGACGGGAAATAAAAGAGCATGTAAAGAAGGTCCCGTATTTGACTGTGAAGAATTATTATAGAGGAAGACTATGAAAAATTTAGAAGCAAATGCAATGGGCTTAAAATTTAAAAACCCCATACTGGCTGCTTCCGGAACTTTTGGTTTCGGAGAAGAATTTTCTGAAATTTACGATTTATCAATTCTTGGCGGAATTTGCAGCAAAGGTCTTACATTAAATTCAAGAAGCGGAAATAAGGGTATCAGACTCTGGGAAACCCCCATGGGGCTTATGAACAGCATAGGACTTGAAAATCCGGGTGTTGATAAATTCATAATGGAAGAACTTCCAAGAATGAAAACATATAATACCATTATTTTTGCTAATCTTGGCGGACATTGTGAAGAAGATTATTTCGAAGGAATCTATAAGTTAAATGACACAAATGTGGATGCCGTTGAGCTTAACATTTCTTGTCCAAACGTTAAAAGCGGCGGCATGGCTTTTGGAGTGAAATCTTCCGTTGCTTATGAAATAGTATCAAGAGTTCGAAAGATTTGTAAAAAACCCCTCATGGTTAAACTATCACCAAATGCAGAAAATATACCGGATATGGCTGTAGCATGTGAAGCAGCAGGAGCAGATGCAATTTCTTTAATTAATACAATTCAAGCTATGGCAATAGATATAAAAAACAAAAAAGCTGTATTTGAGAATGTTTATGCAGGACTTTCAGGACCATGTGTAAAGCCGATTGCTCTTCGAATGGTTCATGAAGCTGCAAAAATGGTTAATATTCCCATATGTGGGCTTGGAGGTATAATGACTGCAATTGATGTAATTGAATTCATTATGGCTGGAGCAACATTGGTGCAAATAGGAACAGCGAACTTTATTAAGCCTGATATTGCAATAGACATTATTAATGATTTGAAAGAATTTATAGACAATGAAAATATAAAATCCTTAGAAGAAATAAGGGGGATAATATAGTGCATAAAGGAGCAGTTATATGATAAATGTAGTTGGAATATTGAAAGAATGCGGTGCATTGCTTGAGGGTCATTTCTTGCTTTCATCAGGCAAGCACAGCAACAAATATTGTCAATGCGCAAAGCTTCTCCAATATCCGGACAAGGCAGAAAAGGTTATTTCAATTGTTAAGGATAAAGTTAGCTCACTCGACTTGGATGTAATAGTGGGACCTGCAATGGGAGGAATAACAGCAGCTTATGAGCTTGGCAGGCAATTAGGTATAAAAGCAATATTTGCCGAGAGAGAAAATAATGTAATGACACTTAGAAGAGGTTTTGAAATAAAGCCCGGTGACAGGATATTAATAATGGAGGATGTTGTAACTACCGGCAAATCATCCGGTGAAACTGCTAAAGTTCTTGAAAGTTTAGGTGGAACAGTAGTAGGAATCGGCTGTATTGTAGATAGAAAAGTAAGTGAAATTCTATTGCCTGTTTACAGTTCAGTAGAGTTATTGTTTGATACCTATGATGAAGAAAATTGTCCCCTATGTGAAAAAGGCTCAAAACCGATAAAGCCGGGAAGTCGTAAATTTTAAGGGACGCTATGCGTCCCGTTTGTTATCCAAAATTATTAGAGGAAAAATAAAGGCCAGAACATCCACCAAATAGGATTTTCACATCTTCCGTACCTGTCACAGTATGGGAATTGGTAATACCTCATTGGGTCATAAAAATATCTGTCATA
>JAQVRY010000082.1:0-2917 GCA_028700795.1 Tissierellia bacterium
AATGAACAATGATAAAAGAGGCTTTTTTGCCAAATTAAAGGAAGGACTTACCAAGACTAAGAAAAACCTTACAGATCAAATTGAAAGCGTTATTTTTCAATACAAAAAAATAGATGATAATTTTCTTGATGAATTAGAAGAAATACTGATAACATCCGATATGGGTGTTGAAACAACAATGGACATTATTGAATATATCAAAGAAGAAGCAAAAGAGAGAAAATTAGAAGATACACTGGAAATCAAAGATTTAATAAAAGAATACCTGATAAATACACTTGTGGAAAATGAAACATCCGATGTAACTGACAAACAAAGAGTAATATTGATAGTTGGGGTAAATGGTGTTGGCAAAACAACCTCTATCGGTAAAATTGCATACAGATTAAAACAATCCGGCAATAAGGTTATCGTTGCTGCTGCTGACACATTTAGGGCTGCAGCAGTGGAACAACTTAAAGAGTGGTGCCAACGAGCAGGAGTTGATATAATTGCTTCTGAGCAGGGCTCAGACCCAGGGGCAGTAGTTTTCGATGCAATACAAGCAGCCAAAGCAAGAAAGTCGGACATATTGATATGTGATACGGCAGGAAGATTACATAACAAAAAGAACCTGATGAATGAGCTCAGCAAGATCTTCAAAATTCTTGACAAAGAATTCAGTGAGGCTCACATTGATGTGTATCTTGTCATAGATGCTACGACAGGTCAAAACGGCATAGTTCAAGCTAAGATGTTTAAGGAAGCATGCAATATTAACGGTTTAATTTTAACTAAATTAGATGGAACAGCAAAGGGAGGTATAGCATTCCCAATTGTAAATGAATTGAAAATACCTATCAAATATGTTGGCGTAGGAGAAGGCATAGACGACCTTCAGGACTTCAACGCACAAGATTTTGTAAATGCAATTTTTGAATAGAGGTACACATCTTATCGAAAAAATATTAAAAATAAACGCTCACGGTTTCGGACACGAATTATAATCGTGTCCTGCTAATGTTCGCTTGTTATTTTTATTATTTTTCTTAGTTAATCGTAAATAATAAGTGAATAATAGTCCCCATATCTTTGAAAAAACTATTGACAAACTTATAAGAATGATGTAGAATTCACTGTCAAGCAAAAAACTTTACAGAGGTTAATATGCTGGAGAAAAATTTTATATATAGCATCCTGTATGATTATTATGGAAATTTGCTGAAAGAAAATCAAGCAACCATAATTGATATGTATTACAACTTAGATTACAGCTTGTCAGAAATAGCCGAAGAAATGAGTATCAGCAGACAGGGAGTTCATGATGCTTTGAAAAGAGCCGAAAAAAACCTTACGGAATATGAACAGAAAATAAAACTGCATGATAAATATGTTAAATTCAGCGAAGCAGCAGAAAACATTATACAATTGTCATCAATAATTGATGATGGCAAATATAAAGATATTATTGAAAAAATAAAACTTGAAGCCGCGAAAATAATTAATGAGGGTTAGCAATGTTTGAAAATTTATCCGATAAACTTCAAAATGCATTACAAAAGCTAAGAGGCAAGGGAAAATTAACTGAAAAAGATATTGACTTAGCTATGAAAGAAATCAAAATGTCGCTTCTTGAAGCAGATGTTAATTTTAAGGTTGTTAAAACCTTTATTAACAATGTGAAAGAAAGATCCTTAGGCTCTGCAGTAATGGAAAGTTTGACCCCGGGACAACAGGTTATAAAAATTGTTCATGAAGAGTTGACTAAAGTAATGGGTCAGGGTGAAAGCAAGCTTAAATTTAATTCAAACGACATAACATATTTTATGATGTGCGGACTTCAGGGTGCAGGCAAAACAACAGCAACCGGAAAGCTTGCAAGAAAACTGAAAAAAGACGGCAGGAGACCGTTACTTGTAGCTTGCGACGTTTATAGACCGGCTGCAATAAAGCAGCTGCAGGTAGTGGGAGAAAGCGTAGGCGTTCCTGTTTTTGAAATGGGAGATAAAACAAGCCCCGTGACAATAGCAAAGGAAGCTATGAGCCATGCCATGAAACAAGGTAATGATGTAGTAATCATAGATACAGCAGGAAGACTTCATATAGACGACGATTTGATGGATGAATTAGTTAAGATTAAAGAAACAGTGAAGCCGGAAGAAATACTTTTGTTATTGGATGCAATGACAGGGCAGGATGCAGTTAAAGTTGCAGAAACGTTTAACTCTTACTTGGATATTACAGGAGTAATACTCACAAAGGTTGATGGTGATGCAAGAGGCGGAGCAGCTCTTTCAATAAGAAATGTAGTTGACAGACCAATTAAATTCTTATCTGTGGGAGAGAAAATGGATCAGCTTGAAACATTTCATCCCGATAGAATGGCATCAAGAATTCTTGGAATGGGCGATGTTCTCTCAATAATTGAAAAAGCACAGGATGCTTTTGATGAAAAACAGGCAATTGAGCTTCAAAAGAAATTAAAAACTCAAGATTTTAATTTAGAAGATTTTATGGCACAGCTTCAGCAGATGAAGAATATGGGACCTTTGGATGAAATATTAGAAATGGTTCCCGGACTTGGAAGCAACAAAAAGTTAAAAGGACTTAAAGTTGATGAAAAAGAATTAGTATATACAGAAGCAATCATTCAATCCATGACTAAGAAAGAAAGAATGAATCCATCAGTAATCAACGGAAGCAGAAGAAAAAGAATTGCCGCGGGCAGTGGAACATCTGTTCAAAGGGTGAATTCATTGTTAAAGCAATATGAAGACATGAAAAAAATGATGAAAAAATTCTCAGCAATGGGAACAGGTAAGAAAAAAGGCGGCTTCGGCGGTTTAAAACTACCGTTTTAAGACCACAAAATGACAAAAATAAACAGTTAGAAATAGGAATATTCCTTTTTCATATATAAATTCGGGGACATTCCTCA
>JAQVRY010000082.1:3017-6630 GCA_028700795.1 Tissierellia bacterium
ATCAGACTAAAAAGAATGGGTTCTAAAAAGAAACCTTTTTACAGAATAGTAGTAGCAGATTCACGCTCTCCAAGAGACGGTCGTTTCATTGAAGAAATTGGATACTACAATCCTGTATCAGATCCAAAGGTTGTAAAGATAAACGATGTAAGTGCGATTAAATGGCTAAATGAAGGCGCAAAACCAACAGATACAGTAAGTATGCTTTTTAAGAATAACGGCATTTATGAAAAAAGAGATGAAAACAAATAAGGGGTGATATCATGGGTGAATTAGTAGAATATATAGCAAAATCACTTGTTGACAATCCTGATATGGTTGAAGTCAATGAAGTTGAAGGTAGTCAATCACTGATAATTGAATTAAAAGTAGCTCCTGATGACATGGGTAAAGTCATCGGAAAGCAAGGCAGAATTGCAAAAGCAATAAGAACTGTTGTTAAAGCAGCTGCTACAAAAGAAAACAAAAGAGTTATTGTTGAAATTATTCAATAAGCACAACCGGGGTAGAAATGAAGGATTATATTAAAGTTGGCAAAATAGTAAATACACACGGAGTCAAAGGCTATATAAAATGCATACCATTGACCGATGATTTGGAAAGATTTGAAGAGCTAGAATATGTCTACACAGAAAAAGACAATATAAAGCGTACAATCGATGATGTATGGTACCAAAAAGGTTTGGTTTGTCTTAAGCTAAAAGATATCGATGATATGGACAAAGCGGAATTATTCAAGGACACATACATTTCAATAGTTGAAGACCAATTGAGGGTACTTCCCGAGAATTCATATTATTTATTTGATTTGGAAGGTATGGATGTGTATTCAAACAACGGAGATTATATAGGAAAGATTTCAGAAGTCTACCAAACGGGAGCCAACGATGTTTATGAAGTAAAAAATAATATAAATTCCTATTTGATACCTGCAATAAAGGATGTTGTGAAGTCAGTTAATGTTCAAGATAAAAAAATGATAATTAATGTTATCGAAGGGTTACTTGAATGAAATTTGAGATAATTACTTTATTTCCGGAGTTAATTGATGTTTATGCAAAGAATGGAATCATTGGCAGAGCTGTAGAAAACAAATTGTTTGAAGTGGAATATATAAACCTGAGAGATTATTCTGAGGACAAACATAAAAAGGTGGATGATTATCCTTATGGCGGAGGTCCGGGCATGCTTTTAAGACCGGAACCTATGTTTCGAGCTTTGGATGCTATTAAAAAGCATAATTCATATATCATTTATTTATCACCAAAAGGCAGTTTGTTTAATCAAAATAAAGCTAAAGAGCTTTCGGTCAAGGAGCATATAATATTTATTCCGGGACACTATGAAGGTATAGATCAAAGAATTATTGACAAATATGTTGATGAGGAAATATCTGTGGGCGATTATGTTTTAACTAGCGGTGAGTTGCCTGCATTAATGATTATTGATGCAGTAGGAAGGCTGCTGCCGGGAGTGTTAGGCTCTGATGAATCTTCCAAGGAGGAATCACACAGCGAAAACTTGCTTGAGTATCCTCAGTACACAAGACCGGAAAGCTACAAGGGCTTAGATGTGCCGGAAATATTATTATCCGGACATCATAAGAATATTGAAGAATGGCGTTTGTTTAAAGCTATAGAAATAACTTTGAAAAGACGACCCGATATGATAAAGGACAAAAGTATAATTGAAAATTACAACAAATTAGCACAAAAATATAAATAAATGTTGTATGCATTATGACAGATGTGCTATAATGCTTAGAGTATACGGCGGTCCTCTGTACTGGTAACAAGAACGCTTAGACGAAGGGAGGTATACGATAATGGACTTAATAAAATCAATAGAAAATGAACAAATTAAAAGCATTACACCTTTTAATGTTGGAGATACTATAAAAGTACATGTAAAAATCAAAGAAGGAAACAGAGAAAGAATTCAGATATTCGAAGGTATCGTAATTAAAAAACAAGGTGAAAGCAACAGAGCAACTTTTACTGTAAGAAAAATTTCTTACGGAGTTGGAGTTGAAAGAACATTCCCTATTCATTCACCAAAGATTGAAAAAATTGAAGTTGTAAGAAGAGGTAAAGTGAGACGTGCTCGATTGTTCTACTTGAGAGAAAGAACAGGTAAAGCAACTAAAGTTAAAGAACTTAGAAAGTATTAATTTGATTGAGGACAGACGTCCTCACATAACGGGGACATTCTGAAATAAGTATGGGGACACACCTTTAGTATAGGGTTAGTCTCTGAAGCATAAGGAATGTCCCCGAATTTATGTCTATGTACTATTAAAAGGTATGGGGACGCACTTAGGAATGTGTTCTTAAGAGAGGTATAACATGAATATAAACTGGTATCCCGGACATATGAAAAAAACTAAAGAATTATTGCAGGAAAATATAAAATTAGTCAATTTAATCATTGAAGTAGTAGATGCAAGAATTCCCTACAGCAGCAAAAATCCTGACTTTGACAAACTGTTTAAAGATAAAAAACGACTGATTGTATTAAATAAATACGACTTATCAGACCCCATCATGAATAAATTATGGGAAGAGCACTATAAAAGTAAGGGCTGGTCAGTTGTACTTTATAATTCCACAAACAATAAAGAGCTTCGCAAATTAAATAATGCAATAGCAGAAGCTACTCAAGAAATTGTTGAAAGATACAAAAAAAGAGGAGTTTTGAACAAAACAATAAAGGCAATGATTGTTGGAATACCAAATGTAGGCAAATCAACACTCATAAATTCATTGGCAAAAAGGAAAAGCACAAAGACAGGAAACAAGCCCGGTGTTACAAAGGGTAAACAATGGATACATTTAGCCGGGAATATAGACTTGTTGGATACACCAGGCATATTGTGGCCTAAATTTGATGATGAGGAATGTGCTTTAAATCTTGCATTTACCGGTGCAATAAAAGATGATGTATTGGTATTGGAGGAAATAGCACTAAAATTTGTTAAAAGAATGTATCTTATGGGAAAAGAAAATGCCATTCTTGAAAAATACAACATAGAAGAAGGAGAAAAGCCATTAGATATTTTAGATAATATAGCTTATAAAAAAGGCTTTTTAATAAATAAAACCGAAATAGACTACCTAAGAGCAGCAAATCTATTATTTAACGATTTCAGAGCCGGCAAATTAGGCAACATTACATTAGAGATGCCCTAACCCGCAGGGTGTCATTCTGAACGCAGTGAAGAATCTCAAAACCTGAGATCTCGCAGTCGCTTCACTCAGGATGACAATAAACTTATTATATATGGAGAAAACAATATGCTAAAAATCGAAATTGAGCTTTGGGACAAGGGATATAATTACATAGCATGCATTGACGAAGTGGGGAGAGGCTGTTTAGCCGGAAGCGTTGTAACATGCGCAATTATTATGCCCAAAGGTTTATTAATAGATGGTGTTAATGATTCTAAAAAGCTTACAGCAAAAAAGAGAGAAGAACTATTTGACATTATTATAGATTCAGCAATAGGATACGGAATAGGAGAATTAGATTGTGTCAAGGTTGATGAGTACAATATAAAAAATGCAACAAAGTTAGCCATGGTACAAGCTATCGAAAACATAAAAGACAAAGAAGG
>JAQVRY010000083.1 GCA_028700795.1 Tissierellia bacterium
CTGTTTCTCCTAAATAAACCTCGTATGGAAGTTCTTCATTGTCAACAGTTATTTTAATATTTTCATTTGAAGCAGATCCTAAATTCCCAATATAGGGAAATGCCATTTGTACTGTTAAATAATCATTTGTAGGATTAACCATTTCATATTCTGCAGTAACTATGCCAATGGGAGCATAATGCTTTTCCTCACCGGAAAAATCAAACGTCAAATTCTCTTTATTTACTTCAATGGGAGAATTTTTATCGACCGCTAATACACCCGACGAAGGAAGCCCCGTCATATATACCGGTCCGGAATTAGCAAAAACAACAGTAAACGAAAAAATTAGCAAATCCACAACAATTAATCTAATCACTCTTTTCACAACATCACCTCTCTTAGTGGGAATTCTGGGGACAGACTTTAAAATGCCTCGCTTCTGAAAACTGACATAATTATTTCTATTACATTATAACATGGATTTCCAATTATTTAATTTTATTTTTTCATAAATCAAAACATGCTGTGAATTTTAATGGGTCACTTCAGTCCGTCTCCAGAATTCCCCTCACTTACCATTTAATTCGAAAATCTTATTGAATTATTTATTTATTAGTGTTATAATTGTTTAAGGTGGTTATATGGAAGTTGAAGTAAGGTTGTTTGCTTCATTCAGAGTTGGTCGATTCAAGTACAAACGTTTAACGTTTAATGATGAAGCTAAAATAATAGATATTCTTGATTCATTGAAAATAAAGAAAGAAGAATTAGGTTTAGTTTTAGTAAACGGCATATACAGCGATACTGATGCATTTGTGAAGGACAATGATGTGCTGGCAATATTTCCTCCGGTTGCAGGAGGTTAACATATTCCCGATTCATAGAAACCTAAGGGGCTTCTATGAACAATAGGCGTAAAAAGCAATTTTTACACCCGCCATTTTGCAAAGGGATACAAATTAACATAGTTAATTTGTATCCCTTTTATTTTAATCAATGATTAAAATAAGTGGTTAATACTTATTACTTTAAAAGGAGGTTTTTTGATGGCTAAAGGATTAGTAGTATCACCTGACAAATGTACCGGCTGCAGAACATGCGAATTAGCATGCTCCTACAGCAAAAGCGACACATTCAACCCAAAGGATTCTGCAATATCAGTAATGTTTTATGAAGATGTAGGACTGCAAGTTCCTATGACGTGTTTGCAATGTGATGAGCCCCACTGTGTGAAGGTATGCGTGGTTAATGCTCTCACAAAGGATGAAAAAACAGGCGTTGTGAATTATGACAAAGAAAAATGTATCGGCTGCAAGATGTGTGTAAGTGCCTGCCCCTTTGGAAATATGACTTACAGTATAAGACTTAAGGAAGTAATTAAATGTGATTTGTGCAAAGGAGACCCACAGTGTGTAAAATCATGTAATTATGGAGCTCTTCAGTACAAGGAATTAGACTCAACCCTAGATAAAAGAAAAATTATTGCCAACCAATTTAAAGAGGCATTTGGAGAGGGGGCTATATAATGAATGGATATACAGGAAAAATAATCAGAGTTGACTTAACTAATAAAATTATTAAAATCGAAAAATTAAATATGGATTATGCAAAAAATTACATAGGTGGCAGAGGCCTTGGCTCTAAATATTTATGTGAAGAAATCGATCCCCAAATTGATGCCTTAAGCCCGGAAAACAAACTTATATTTATGACAGGACCCGTTACCGGAACTAACGCAACATGCGCAGGAAGATTTAATGTTGTAGCGAAAGCACCATTAACAGGGACAATCGGCGCTGGAAATACAGGTGGGTATTTTGGTCCTGAATTGAAATTCGCAGGCTATGACGGAATTATCTTTGAAGGAAAAGCTAACAACCCTGTTTACCTTCATATAAATGATGATTTGGTAGAGCTAAAGGATGCTAAACACATATGGGGAAAAAATGTATTTGAAACAACAGACATTCTTCTGAACGAAAATGAAGAGGATGCAAAGGTTGCATGTATCGGACCTGCAGGTGAAAAATTAGTTCTTTTTGCTGCGGTTATGAATGATAAGGACAGAGCTGCAGGCAGATCGGGGCTTGGTGCAGTTATGGGCTCTAAAAACTTAAAGGCTGTAATTGTAAAGGGCTCTAACGGAATTGGAGTAGCAAATGCACTGCAATTTAATAAAGCTGTTGCAGAAGCCAGAGAAAAGGTAACTGCCAATGGAGTAACCGGAACAGGCGGTGGCCTTGCTACTTACGGCACAGAAGTTCTTGTAAATATATTGAATGAGATGCACGCATTACCTACTAACAACTGGCAAACTTCAAGATTTGAAGATGCAGATAAAATAAGCGGAGAATATTTAACAGAAAACTACTTAATAAGAAATAAAGCGTGCTATGCCTGTCCAATAGGCTGTGGCAGGACAATTAAAATTCCTGATGGCAAATACAAAGGAGTAGTGGCAGGTCCGGAATACGAAGCAGGCTGGTCTTATGGTGCTTCCTGCGGTATAAATGATTTAAATGAAATAAACAAAGCAAACCATGTTTGTAACATGCTTGGTCTTGACCCTGTTACAATGGGAGCAACAATTGCCTGTGCAATGGAGTTGTATGAAAAAGGATATATTACCAAAGAAGATTTAGACGGTGGAGAATTAAAATTCGGTGATGCTAATAGTATTATGAAATTAACAGAACAAACCGGAAATAGAGAGGGCTTTGGAGATAAATTAGCTCTTGGCTCTTACCGCTTAGCTGATATGTATGGTCATCCGGAATTATCAATGACAGTTAAAAAACAAGAAATGCCTGCATATGACGGAAGAGCAATTCAAGGAATGGGTCTTTCTTATGCAACAAGCAACAGAGGAGGCTGCCACGTAAGAGGATACGTTACATCTACAGAAGTATTGGGTATTCCAATGAAAACAGATCCATTATCAACAGAAGGTAAAGCAGCCTTGGTTAAATTATTCCAAGATTTGACTGCATTAGTTGATTCATCAGATATATGTCTTTTCACCACATTTGCAATTGGGTTACCTGAAGTTTCAGGCATGCTTAGAGGCACAACAGGATTTGAATATTCAGATGAAGAAATGTTGTTAGTGGGTGAAAGAATTTGGAATCTTGAAAAATTGTTCAACTTACAAGCAGGACTTACAAGAGAGGATGATTTACTTCCTCCAAGACTGTTAAACGAACCGGTAACTAGTGGTCCTTCAAAAGGTAAAGTAACAGAGCTTGAAGTAATGCTTGATGAATACTACCAACTTAGAGGTTGGGATAAAGAAGGAGTTCCAACAGATGAAAAATTAGCTGAGCTTTCATTAAGTAACAAAGGTTTAGCAGAAGCATTTTAATAATTATATGTTCAGCCTGGAGCTAATTTCCAGGCTGAACAAAAATAAACGAAGGTGCGCTATGAAAATTGACAATTCAATTGATTATAACCAATTAAGTAATATATTAAATAAATATAAACAAGAAAAAAGATTCACTTTGGCAATTCTTCAGGATATTCAAACTGAATTTAACTATATTCCTAAAGAAGCAGTCTTTCATTTAGCAGAATATTTAAATATTCCTGTCAGTGAAATATACTCTATGGCTACATTTTATAAAGCACTAAGTCTTACTCCAAAGGGCAAACATATTATCAAAGTATGCAACGGTACTGCCTGCCATATTAGAGGTTCAAATATACTCATAGATGAAATTAAAGATTTATTGAAAATAAAACCGGGAGAAACAACAGCTGACGGTTTATTTTCCCTTGAAATAGTCAATTGCCTTGGGGCATGTGCTTTAGCCCCGGTAATGGTTATTGACAATAAATATTATGGTGCAATGACTAAAGAAAAAATAATGGAAGTTATTAATGAATACAAGGAGGCCGCTTATGATTAAGGAAAACAGGAAAATATTAGTATGCTGTGGTACAGGCTGCCTTGCAAACAACAGTTATGATGTCTATACTCAATTTTTAGAAAAATTAAAAAATACTAATATAGAAGTAATCCCTCAAGTTAAAGCAACAGGATGCAATGGACTTTGTGAAAAGGGCCCAGTTGTAAAAATATTGCCTGATGAAATTTCTTACTTCAAAGTTAAAGCAAAGGATGTTGATGAAATTGTTTTAAAAACAATTTTAAAGGGCGAAATTATAGACAGGCTCCTTTATTTTGATTTAAATGACAAGAAAAGAATTGTATCCCACAAGGATGCTAATTTTTACAAACATCAACATAAAATCGCTTTAAGAAATATTGGTGAAATTGACCCAAAGGATATAGATGACTACAAGAAAAGAGATGGTTATAAGGCATTACATAAAGCTTTGTTTGAAATGACTCCTGATGAAGTAATAAGTCAAATAGAAGACTCGCACTTGCGAGGAAGAGGAGGAGCTGGTTTCCCTACAGGGAATAAGTGGAGAACTTGTTCAAATTATAATAATAACCCTAAATATGTGGTATGTAATGGAGACGAAGGTGACCCGGGTGCTTTCATGGATAGAAGCATTATGGAAGGTGACCCCAACACAGTTATTGAAGGGATGATAATTTGCGGATATGCAATCAATTCGAATAATGGCTTTCTTTATATAAGAGATGAATATCAATTAGCAAGAAAAAATATGCAAATAGCAATTGATAGTGCTAAAGAACACGGATTTTTAGGGAAAAATATTCTTGGAAGCGGATTTGATTTTGAACTCGAAATAGTAAGAGGCGGCGGTGCTTTTGTATGCGGCGAATCAAGCGCCCTAATGGCATCCATTGAAGGAAATGTCGGAGAGCCAAGAGCAAAATATATTAGAAGTGTGGAAAAAGGTCTGTGGGATAAGCCAACAGTTTTAAACAATGTAGAAACCTGGGCAAATATACCTCCCATTATTATAAATGGAGCTGAATGGTTTAAAGAAATAGGCACTGCAAAAAATTCCGGCACAAAGGTTTTTTCTCTTGTCGGTAAAGTTAAAAATACAGGATTGGTTGAAATTCCCATGGGCACGACATTACGAGAATTGGTGTTCGATATAGGCGGAGGAATTATTAAAAACAGACCCTTTAAGGCAGTGCAGACAGGAGGCCCTTCCGGAGGATGCATCCCCGCGGAACACTTAGATATATCTCTTGATTTTGACTCCCTTGGCAATATTGGTTCTATGATGGGCTCCGGTGGTGTCATTGTACTGGATGATACAACCTGCATGGTTGACCTCGCCAGATATTACATGGAATTTCTTTCAGAGGAATCCTGTGGTAAATGTACCACTTGCAGAGAAGGAATAAACACCATGCTTAATATTCTAAACAATATTATCTTAGGCAAAGGTAAATTGGAAGATATTGAACTTCTTGAGAGTTTAAGCGAAACAATTAGAGAAGCATCTCTTTGCGGTTTAGGAAAAACTGCTCCTAATCCTGTTATGACCACTCTGAAATATTTTAAAAACGAATATATGGACCATATAATAAACAAGAAATGTCCTGCAGGAGTATGCAAAAACCTAACTTCCTATTCAATAGACAAGGAAGAATGCATAGGCTGTGGTGCATGTGCAAAAAAATGCCCGACAAGCGCCATTATAGGAGAACCAAAAAAACCTCATATAATAGAACAAGACAAATGCATTAAATGTGGCAGCTGTTTCTCTGTATGTCCTACAGGTGCTGTTAAGATAGGGGGTGCTTTAATTGAAAGTTATAATAAATAGTAAAGAGTATCAAGGACTCCCCGGAGAAACATTAATGGAATTAGCTAAAAGAAATAATGTAGACATTCCCAATCTCTGTCATAAGGATGGTATTGAAGGTCAAGGCAGATGCAGACTTTGCATGGTAGAAGTAAGGGAAGGCAAAAAAACAAAGATTGTTTCATCCTGTGTGTATCCCATAAGAGATGGTTTGGAGGTTGTCACAAACTCGGAAAAAATAATTGCAATTAGAAAAAATATTATTCTTTTATTGTTATTAAAAACTCCTAACAATGATTATATTAAAAGTTTAGCTGAAGAATATGGTGTAAAGGCTCCGGATAGATATGTAGATTATAAAGTTAAGGAAAACTGCATCCTTTGCGGACTATGTGTTAAAGCCTGTGAAAAGATGGGAACTTCAGCCATATCCTTAATAAACAGAGGAACAACAAAAAAAGTTTCCACACCCTATGATGATCCTTCAAAGGATTGTATAGGCTGTGGTGCATGTGCCGAGGTATGCCCTACAAATGCAATAACCATGACAGATAAAAACAGAATAAGAACAATATGGAACAAAGAATTCAAGTTGGTTAAGTGCTCAGTATGTGGCAAGACTTTCACAACAGATGAAGCTTTACAATTTATAGAGTCAAAATTAGGAAAGAAAGAAGAAAGAATCTGTGATAGCTGCAGAAAAAAAATAATTTCTGAAAAGTTTAAAGAATCATTTAAATATTTTTAATACCAATACCATACCAAGCTAAAATATATATCTTATTAAATAAGCTCAGTATATTTGGGGACAGTACTAAACAATTAGCAACGAATTAATACATGCTGACTGCAAGGCGTGTCCCCTTTGTTATGACACTTAAGTCACCTACTTTGGGAAGCTCTTCATTTTCAAATGGTGCCAGG
>JAQVRY010000084.1:0-3472 GCA_028700795.1 Tissierellia bacterium
ATATATCGCTTTGAATTTATATGTCTTTTTTTGAAAAAGTGTGTCCCCATACCCTATAATAAGGTGATAATTCTACATGTGAAGAAACTCAGTCATTAAACTTACTTATTTCTTCTGCACATTTAGCACTGAATAATGTCGTATCCATGCCCATTGCTATATACTGAAATCCTTGCTCTGCGCGTTTTCTTGCAACTTCTCCGTTTCCTGCAAAAATCCCTGCTATTTTATTGTATCGTTTTGTTATTTCAAGAACCTTCTTAGCTGCATTTTCAACTAATTCATGGGTTACCTGTCCCGTTATACCCATGGATTGAGACATGTCGTAGGGTCCTAAAAATATAACATCTATTTCAGGAATTTGACATATTGATTCAAGGTTTTCTAAACATATTTTATTTTCGCAATGAGTGATTATTAGTGTTTCCTCATTTGCATTATCGGTATAGCTTGTAATGTCGCACAAACCATAATCAGCCGACCTTGGAAAAGCCAAACCCCTTTTACCAACCGGCTGGTATTTGCTTCTTTCTATAATTTCCTTAGCAGCCTTTGCATCATTAACCTGCGGAACCTGAATTCCGTGAGCCCCTATATCAAGAGTATGAAGTATTGTGCTCTCTTGTCTGTTAGGGATTCTTACAATTGGAGTTATTCCTCTTACTTCTGCTGCTCTAATCAAGTGTTGAGAACTTTCTGCTCTCATAGGTCCATGTTCATTGTCTATTATTACGAAATCAAACCCTGTCAAACCTGCAATTTCAACTAAATCCGGAGAATTGCACACAATGAATGTTCCTATTGCAGCTTTTCCTGCATTTAATTTTCTTTTTAGCTTATTTTCCATCATAATTCCTCCATTAACTTTGATTTAATCAAATTTCCCAATCTTTCAATTCCAATTCTTATTTTGTCGGCTGGATTGCCGCCAAAGCTCAATCGCATGCAATTGCTGCCCTTTCCGTTACCTTCAGTAAAAAATCCCTCCCCTGCAACAAAGGATACCTTAACATCAGGATTTAAAGTAGATTCTTTTAACAATTCCGTAGTATTTATTCCACCGGGTAATTCAACCCATGTGAATAATCCTCCATCAGGAAATGTTCTTTTAGTTCCTTCGGGAAAGAATTTATCTATGCTTTCTATCATTGCATCTCTTCTTTCTCTGTGAATATCACACAATAGTTTGTGATGCTCGGGATAATAGCCTCTCTTGAAAAACTCGGCACAAATTATCTGGGGCAATAGTGAAGTATGTGAATTTGAAGCTGACTTTGCATCTGTCATTTTAGAAATTATATCATCATTTGCATACACATAACCAATTCTGCTTCCGGGCGAAAATATTTTTGAAAAACTGTTAGCTAATACAGTGTGTCCTGTTTTATCAAAAGCCTTAATCGGCAATAGCTCATTTCCGCTGTATCTTATATCTCGGTATGGATCATCTTCCAAAATGATTACATCATACTTGCTTCCAAGTTCTGCAATTTTTTGTCTTCTCTCCAATGATAAAGTCCTGCCTGTAGGATTTTGAAATGTAGGAATTACATACACTATTTTTGGATTGTATTTAATAATTTTTTCCTCTAAATCCTCAGTAACCATCCCATCGTCATCCATTTCAACAGCAATACATTTTGCCTCAAACATGCTGAATGTTTCAACTGAATGAACAAAGGTTGGAGATTCAACCAGGATTACATCCCCAGGCTCAATGAAGAGCTGACACATTAAACTCATTGCTTCCATTCCGCCGGTTGTTATTATAATATTATCGGCATTTGCCTGAACCCCTTTTGGAGCCAATAGCTCCTTTACTACTACTTCTCTTAAATCCTTAGCTCCAATTACCGGTCCGTAGGACAGTATTTCATAACCTCTTCCCTCAACTGTCATAATGTCAGAGACTATTTCTCTTACTATATCAACAGGCAGACATTCCTTTGCAATTGCCCCGCCACCAAATGAAGTTACATCAGGATCGTTCATGGAGCTGAATAAACCTTTTATAATATTAGCCGGCTCTTCCATTGTTTTCATTCGTTTTGCATATTTTGACATACTTAATAACCCTCCTTATATTAACTATCCGAAATTATTCTTTCGACCATTAACAAAATATTTATTAAATTATACCATTAAAAATTATATTAGCAAATAGAAGTAAAAATAAATATTTTTTGAAGCACCGGTATGAAGAGAACTCGTGATGAGTTCTTCCATCTCCCTCACTCATCATTTTTGTTGATTGTTTATATATTCTGTTAAATATATAATTTAAAATCTAACAAATAAACCAAATATTACAGTTTTGTAGATTTAATACATTGTTTATCTTGTTAGTTAATTATATAATTATCAAAGAGATTAAAAAATTAAGGAGGATTTAGTATGAAAGGTTGGCAATTTACAGGTACGGGTGAACCACTTAAGTTAGTAGAACAAGAAATGCCTAAGGCAAAAGAAGGTTATGTAGTTATCAAGGTCGCAAACTGTGGTCTCTGCCACTCTGACGTAGGCGCTTTAGATGACCCGGGTTGGGTTGGCAATATCATCAAGAAAGTTCCGGTTATTATGGGCCACGAAGCCTCTGGTGTTATTACCGAAGTTGGTCCTGGTGTTGAAGGCTGGAAAGTCGGCGATCGTGTAGCAGTATGTCCTATGTATACTGCAGATGATGCTGGTCCAGGTTATGGCCGTGACGGTGGATATGCAAACTACACAACAGCTCCTCAAGAAATGTTAGTAAAAGTTCCAGATAATGTAGACCTTGCACAAGCAGCAGCTGCTACCGATGCCGGTATGACCTCATACCATGCAGTAGTCCAAGTCGGTGGTGTTAAAAAAGGTACTAAGGTTGGTATAATCGGTATTGGCGGCTTAGGGACAGTCGGGGCCCGTGTAGCGATTGGCCTTGGAGCAGAAGTTTATGCCGCTTCCCGTAGCGAAAACGCCCGTAGAAAAATAGAAGCAGACGGTGCTTATAAGACAGCTGTAAGTATCACTGAATTTAAAGATGACAATCTAGATGTTATCATTGACTTTGCTGGTTTTGGAAAAACTCTAAGTGATGCTGTTGCAACAGTTGGCTTCAAAGGCAAAGTTGTCGTGGTTGGTATGGGAGCACTGGAATTCCCGCTAAATACTTCTACTTTAATTACAAGGCAATTAAAAGTTCTTGGCTCCAATGGTGGTACACAAGAAGACATAGCAAACGTTCTTGAATTAATTTCTAAAGGTAATTTAACCATTGATATTCAACTAATTGACTTCGATGAAGTGCCGGAAAAAATTGATGTTTTACGTGAAAGATCGGTAGAAAGACGCTTTGTCATGGAAACGAAAGAGAAAGATTACCAATAATTAATGCCATCAAAGGATGACGGTATTAAAGAAAAAATGGTTGCAATGATTAAGGATGAAGATCGTTAAATTTTAAATACAAAAATTACTGAAACTAATATTAAAA
>JAQVRY010000084.1:3572-6564 GCA_028700795.1 Tissierellia bacterium
TATTAAAATTACCCCTTTAATTCCTATTAGTTTTTCGATATAATTATTTTCGTAGAGCATCTTAAGAACCACTATTAGTAAGTAATAGAAAATAACTAGGAGGAATTAATTTATGGCACGCAAAATATTAATAGTTGGCGGAGTAGCAGGTGGCGCATCTGCTGCCGCAAGACTCAGAAGGAACAGTGAAGAAGATAGAATTATAATGTTTGAAAGAGGACCTCACGTATCTTTTTCAAATTGCTCGCTTCCATATCATTTAAGTGGTATTATAGAAGATGTTGAAGATTTGGTATTGATGGACCCTGAGTTGTTTATTAGCCAGTATAATATTGAAGCTAAAACAAACAATGAGGTGTTGTCAATTGATAGAGAAAACAAAACTGTATCTATAAAGAATGTACTTACAAATGAAGTTTATACAGAAAGTTATAACAAGTTAATTTTGTCACCTGGGGCAAATCCAATAGTTGAAAATATTCAAGGATTGGAAACTACTAACTTATTTACTGTTAGGAATGTTGTTGATATTGATAATATAAAAAAGTTCATAAGTAAAGTTGAAATAAAGAATATTGTAGTAATCGGTGGCGGATTCATTGGAGTTGAAACAGCAGAAAACTTAAAATTAGCTGGATATAATGTATCAATAGTTATTGCATCTAAGCAGATATTAAACACTTATGATTATGACATGGTTCAAATATTTCATAAAGAAATTTATGATAAAGGGATTAACTTATTAATCGGTGAAAAAATAGATAAATTTGAAAATAATAATGCATATCTGAAATCAGGTAAAATCATTGAAGCAGATGCTGTTATAATGGCAAAAGGAGTAACACCTGAAATAGGTCTTGCAAAAGCTGCAGGCTTGGAAATAGGTGAAACAGGAGCTATTAAGGTTGATAAAAATTATAGAACTAATGACAAGGACATTTATGCTGTAGGTGATGCAATTGAGGTTTATAATTCACTGACACATTCTGCGACTAAATTAGCATTAGCAGGACCTGCACTAAAAGCAGCCAGAGCAGTAGCAGATCATATTAACAACAAGTCTATATTAAATAAAGGGTTTATAGGTTCTTCGGCAATAAAGGTTTTTGACTACAACGGAGCTGCAACAGGTTTAAGCGAATCAATGATAAAGTCACAAAAGATAAAAATAAATTATGATATTGTAAGAATAATTTTGAATGATATGGTAGGTATAATGCCTGATGCAAAGCCCCTTCATTTAAAACTATTATATGAAGTACCTACCGGCAAAATACTTGGAGCTCAAGCTATTGGCAAAGGTGATGTTACAAAAAGAATAGATGTAATAGCTACCGTAATTAAATTTAGTGGAACATTAGATGATTTAAGGGATTTGGAATTAAGTTATGCACCTCCTTTTTCAACAGCTAAAGATGTTGTAAATTATGCAGGTTATGTAGGTTCCAACCTATTGAACAAAGACTTTAAACAAATTAATGTTGATAAGGTGAGAGAATTAGTTGAAAACGGTGCATTTATTGTTGACGTTAGAGAAGCATATGAATATAAAGGAAGCCATATAAAAGGTTCTGTAAATATTCCTTTAAGTAGACTTAGAAGCAGCATAACAGAAATTCCAAAAGACAAACCTGTTTATTTACTTTGCAGAACAGGTCAAAGAAGCTACAATGCTGTTATGGCACTTCAAAATTTAGGATATGACAATGTATACAATATAACAGGAAGTTTTTTAGGGCTGTCATATTATGAATATTTTAATGATGTAACTACTAATAGAGAAAAAATTGTAACCGAATATAATTTTGTATAACATGCCGGCATATACCAGGCTTCTAATAGGGGAGTTCTCAAATAATTAAACTCTTTTTATCGCATTTATTTATATTTATTGCATTATGAATAATCAATGAGTATTATTCCATTAATGCAGCATTTTTGTAAATCTTATCTATTTCTTCTTTTGATAGAAACCTTTCAACTGTATATGCAATAATGGCAATTCCAAATATGTTCAGTATGAATCTTGTAATCATGAATTTAATTCCCATCGATGATGCTTCAAATAGTAATAATGGTATTTTTGTTGTAGACCAGGCACCAATCATAATTAAAACATTTGAAAATTTACTTCCCTTTTTAAGAAGCACTGCAGCCACAGGAAAAGCCGCATATAAAGGACCTGCTGCTGCAGAGCCTAATAAAAATGCTAACAGTACACCGATAATTCCTGATTTTTCACCCATAAATTTGATCATTGTTTCTCTTTTTATCCAAACATCCAAAAGCCCCAATAAAATAAAAACAGGTGGCAGTATGGACAACATTTCAAGGGCATTGTCCTTCGTCAATTGAAAAGATTTAAGTCCAATACTTGGTTTTACAATTAAGATTACAGTATTAATAACTAATAGGATTAAAAAAATCTTATATTTCTTAATAACCTTTATAATTTTATCCATTATATTATAACCCCCATAATATATGCTACTGCTAAGGAAAAAATAAATGCTTCCATATTTCTGATCAATGCAGCTTTTTTGCCAAAATATTTTATTTCAAGAGGAATGGTTACAATCCCCACCATCATGAGTGTGGATATGAATGCTGCTATCTGCATATACCCTGCTCCATTCTTTAATAATGCAGAAGCAAGTGGAAATGCTATAAAACCGGGCACAAGAGTTACTGAACCAATAAAAGCAGCAACCAATACTCCAATCCACCCTGATTCTCTTCCTACCAAACTTGAAATTTGTTCAGGTGTAAGTATAGCAAGCGCAATTCCTATAATAACAAGTATAGTCAAAAACTGAGGTAAGATATTCTCCAGTGACTTCCATGCTTTCTTCAATGAAAGTATAGTTTTATCCTTACTTTTAATAAATGATATGATTAATGCAGTACCTGTAATTAAATACAATCCAATTGTGGTCATATTAAATCCTCCGTTAATTGGTTTTTGTTTCCTATAATATCATTTTTCACCATG
>JAQVRY010000011.1:0-9031 GCA_028700795.1 Tissierellia bacterium
CAAATCGAAGATTTGGGTCGTCTGCTTACTTTTCGAATACTGTTTGTTCTGAAACTTCTGTTTCTAAAGCTTTTAACGCCCTTGTCAACAAGTTCCTTCTTATATCTCTTTCTTCTTCAAGTGACAATGAAGGATTTCCTAATGGGTGAGGTATTGCTATTGTCGGAACAATTCTGTTTGCTCCAACAGTTAATGAAATTGGAACTATAGTACACATATGTACTACAGGAATCCCTGCTCTTTCAATTTCTTTTACCATCGTTGCACCGCAACGCGTACAGGTACCTCACGTAGATGTGAGTATAACTGCATCCACTCCGTCAGCTACCAGTTCTTTTGCATATTTCTCAGCAAAACCTTTTGCACTCTTTACGGCAGTACCGTTCCCAACAGTAGTATAGAAATATCTATGAAGACTTCCTATTTTACCTTCCTTTTCAAATTCTCTCATAATATCAACAGGCAATACTCTGTCCGGGTCTAAGTTTGCATAAACAGGGTCATATCCTCCGTGAGCTGTTTCATATGTTTCTTCAGTTAAATCAATAACTCCGTCGATGTCATATTTACCGTATTTGGAAGCACTGGAAGATTCAATATGGTCAGGATTTCCTTTCGGAACAATTCCTCCTGAAGTAACTAATGCTATTTTAGCTTTTGTTATATCTTTAATTGCCGGATTTGGTTCTACTCTGTCAAAATCAGGCATTGGAAATTCCGTTTGGAACTCTTTATCGTTTAATTTTGCCAACAGCATTTTAACTGCTCTTTTTGAGCCTCTTTCTTTTTCAAAGAAATTAACTCTTATTCCGTTTGGTAAATAGCCTTCTTCTGAAGATGCACCGATTTTTTCTCCCTTTCCAAGTTTTAGTGCAAGGGGAGCCATTTTCTTAACAGCATCTCTCATACCTGCAGCAGAATTTTTTGTAGATACTATATATATGTTATTTTTAAACATATCTGCTCCGGGATTTTCTACATACATTCCTGTTAAAACCGGAATATTTAATTCATCTTTAACTGCCTTTGCAATTGTACCGCAAGCAACTCCGTATCTTCCTGCATTAAAAGCCGGCCCTGCAATAAATAAATCCGGATTGTATTTCTTAACCATTTCAATTATACTTGTTTTGGCTTCATCAATATTCTCATTGAAATATGAGTCTCCGCATACGATTGTAGCAACAATTTCTGCTTCATCTTTAAATGCTTGTTTGAATGCAAGACCCGGTCCTACTATGCCTTCTCTTACTTCAGCAGGAATGTGAGCCATTTCTTCCCCGCCTATATTGGCAAAGAATTGATTAATATAATGAACAATCTTTAGCATTATTTTCTCCTCCCTTCCTATCTTGCACTAAGTTTATTGAAGCCCATTTCATTGGTAGCACCTGTAATAACCTGAAGCTCTGCTGTTATACTTCCATCTTTATGCAAGCTTCCGTCAAATCCTCCGGCAATTACATCTGTAACCTCAACATGACCGATTATTTTATCCATAGGAGGCAGCTCAATTACTTCATTTGCATTTCCTGCGGAAACTACTGCATTAGCACTTACATCTGCATCTGCCAATGACTGAGAAGTACCATCTCTGCCTGCATATTCATCTGTAACAAGAACTGTTTTAATGCCTTTAGCTTCAATTTTCTTACAATTCATAATCAAGTCTGTATCAGGATTTCCAAATCCTTCTTCTGATACAATAACACCGTCAACACCAAGAAACCCTGCAAGTTTTGCACTCCAGTTAGATGATCTCTCCTTATCCGCAAGATAAACATTTTCGTTTGTGATAATTACTCCCACAAAATTCAATGTCTTGCCGTGTTCTGCAAATAAATCATGTATGATTGGATTGTTCAAATGATGATATGTAGTATTCTTATCACATGCGGAAACGCAGTTACCGCTTACTATGGCACCATCCATAACTTCGGTAGGATAAATCATGGTTGTTAATGACTGTTTTGCATCAACTCCATACACATAAGTATCATGCATAAGACCTTGGCTCTGAAGCATGAATACATAAGCTACTCTTGGAAGGTCAGGATACATTTTTATCCCTTCAACCAAATTAGGTGTTTCAAATACTTCAACTTCATCAGGGGTTAGATTCTTTGCAAGTGCCCCAAGATATAATGCTACCTTATATCCTGCAAATCTTAGCGCTTTTTCATGCTCGTGCTGCTTTAAGCTGTCAATAGGCTCGCAAATTAAAACTAAGTTGTTAAGAGTGGAAAAAGGTGTATATTCAGCTCCCGTTCCGGTCATATCAATAATACCTTCTTGGAAACCAACTATTTTACCTGTAGTTACAACAGCTGCGCCCTTCAACACATTTGTTTTGCCTGAACCTACCGTTTCTACTTTGTTAATCATTCCCGGGAATATGCCGCCTGGGCCTTCAACCTTAACCCTTGGCTCGATAACATCTTTAACAGGCATTATACGTACACTTTCTCCCGGCTTAGCTAGTTCTACATCTGCTGCTTTGAAATTTTGATCTTCTAGAATTAATGCTTTTACTTCTTCTTTGTTAACATACAACGTACCATTTTCTACCTTGGATACATCAGAAAACTGAATATCCTTAATTAGAATATAGCCTAATTCTAATTTCAAAATCTTCACCTCCATTAAGTTTTTTATAGAGTTATATATTCAACGCGCTTTGCAGCACTGTTAAATCAATCAATTTTAAATCTTCAATTACTTTATCGCTTATGGATAATAATTTATCTTTATTGAACTTATCATATGTAATTATTGCATTTTCAATCATATAAATTGAATCAATGCTTGTATTATTTTTCTTGTCTGTAATCATTACGGATTTAAAAGGGGTCTCGCTTGGTTTAACACTGCTTCCTAATGGATGTGTCAGAAGTTCATGTCCAATATGTAGCTTGTCTCTGACTGCAATCAAAACATCTTTAAATGTACCGTTAATATAAACAATATTGTAGATGTCTTTATATTTATTCAATACCCAATCATTATTAGTAATAATCATCTTTTTCCCCTTGCCTAAAAATAATAAAGGCAGAAAACAAAATTAAAAAACATTATGCCTTCTGCCCTGTTATGTAACCTGAGAGTTTCATCCTTACGGAGTTGCCCCATCGGTGCTTGCGCTTTCCAGAGGTTTGTCAATCCACGGTCCTTTTGCCTGAGATAGTCATTACAATATGGCTAATATAAATAACTTATTTCCTTCGGCGCTGTTAATAAGATAACAGTCTCTCCCACGAATGTCATTCAAATATTCACTTTACATTAGTATATATAATTTTTATTAATAAATCAACTATTTTTTACTAATCTTGTTGAATTTTTAATATACCATTAATAATATGTTTTTATATGCCTTAGATATCTTAGGACACCCCGCAGTTTCGTTCACCAATTTATCAGCTCCCCGTTGGTCGGAAAAATGGGGTTAGGGCATCTCGCAGTCTCGTTCACCAATTTATCAGCTCCCGTTGGTCGCATAAATTGGGAACTCATTGCGAATGACCTACCAGCCATTTTTCTCTCCCTCTGGTCGGAAAAATGGGGTTAGGGCATCTTTAAACTACTTCAAGTATATATTCAGCTATATTTAATGAATGATCTCCAATCCTTTCTAAATTGCTTATCATATCCAAAAATACTATTCCTGCATTGGGGCTGCAAATATAATTATTAAGTCTGTCTATGTGATTCTTTCTTAGAGTTTTATACATTTTGTCAATATCCTCTTCATATTTGACAACAATATTACATACATCTGATTCTGGACTGGCCAATGCATTTAAAGATATCTTATATGCTTCCATAGTCATTTTAAACATATTATCTATTTCAATAGTAGCTTCTTCCGAAAAATCTGATTTGTTTTCAATTTTATCTAAAACCAATTCTCCAATATTGTCAATATGATCTCCTACTCTCTCAATATCACTGGTTGTATTCATCAAAACAAACAATTTATCCTTTTCAGTACTTGTTAATGAAACCTTATCCAATTTAACAAGATATTCTAAAATTTCCTTATTTAATTTGTTGATTTTCTTCTCTTCTTCAAAAACCTTATATACTAATTCTTCATTACCTTCAAATAATGCATTTTTTGCAGTTTCAAATTGTCCCATTACTAGGTTTCCTAAATGCAGCACTTCCTTTGACGTTTGAGTCAAGGCAATAGAATGTGTGGCCAAAATTCTTTCATCAATATATTTTGTTATACTATCTGATTCACGGCCATCTTTCCTAATAATAAACTCTGACGCTTTGACAATAAGATTGGAAAAGGGAAACAATACAATAACATTTAAAATGTTAAAGAAAATATGCCCAAAAGCTATCTGTCTTGGAACATATACGGGAGCTACCAGATATACTAACCTTTGAACAGGTATTCTCAAAAATAACATAAATAAAATTGTTCCTAATATATTAAACAACATATGTATTACCGCTGCTCTTTTTGCTGTTATATTGGCACCTATACTTGCAACTAATGCTGTGAGACAGGTTCCAATATTCTGTCCAAAAATAATGGGATATGCCTGTTCAAATGATATTACACCCGTTGCTGATAATGCAATCAATAAACCTGTTGTAGCACTACTGCTTTGAAGTATTGCTGTCATTAGAAAACCTACAAAAATTCCTATATAAGGATTATTAAAATTAGTCATTATATTTATAAAAACATGATTTGACTCCAAAGGCTCCATTGCTGTTTGCATTAAATTCATTCCTATGAACAGTATACCAAAACCGATTATTACTTCAGCCATATTTTTAACTTTTCTTTTTTTTGCAATAAGAAATATTGCAACTCCTACACCTACCATAAAAGTAGCAATACTAGTTATATTAAGTGATACTAAAAGGGCTGTTACTGTAGTACCAACATTTGCTCCCATGATGATTCCAACTGCCTGATTTAAATTCATTAAACCTGCATTTACAAAACCAATAACCATTACTGTTGTGGCAGTACTGCTTTGAATTACGCCTGTGACAAGTGCTCCTACCAAGACACCCATCAATTTATTCTTTGTTAAAGCTGCCAATATATCCTTCATTTTATTCCCTGCAGCTTTTTGAAGTCCATCCCCCATGTAAATCATTCCAAAAAGAAATAACCCTAATCCTCCGATTAAATTAATAGCAATATCCATAGCTCCTCCTATATCATCTGTGGAAATCCCAATTGTCTTAAAGCTTCATAAATAACTATATTCACAGAATTAGCCAAGTTTAAAGACCTGGCATTTACTTTTTGAATCATTGGAATTTTTATTCTGTTTTGTTTATATTCTTCATGAACGTAATCAGGAAGACCTGCCGTTTCTTTTCCAAAAATTATATAACATTCGTTGGAATAAGTTACGTCTGTATAAAACCTACTTTCTTTTGTTGTTGAAATAAATACTTTATGATTGCCTGTTGTTTTCTTTAATTCTTCAAAGTCTTCATAATATGTAATATTAACCAAATTCCAATAATCAAGTCCCGCTCGCTTCAAATATTTGTCCTTTACCGAAAAACCTAAAGGTTTTATTAAATGAAGTTTTGAGCCTGTAGCTGCACATGTCCTTGCAATATTACCGGTATTTTGCGGTATTTCAGGCTCGAATAAAACTATGTTTAATGACATTTTTTTCTATCTTCTCCTATGTATTTATTAAATTGGCACTCCTACAATATAATACGGCATAATTTGAGTAAATACAAGAAGGTTTTACTATTCTTTTACTATTCTTTTACTATTCTTTTTTTATAATAATTACATAATTCATTTACATTGCAGATTGTACATTTAGGAGACCTCGCTATGCATGTTGTTCTTCCATGTGTTATTAAAAGATGATGCATGAGGTGCCACTTATATTTTGGAAGTTTCTTCATCATTTCATCTGATACGTTGTCTGCAGTATTTCCCTTTGCAATTCCTATTCGTTTTGTAATTCTAAAAACGTGAGTATCCACAGGAAAGGCAGGTATATTAAAAGCTTCTGTCAACACTACGGAAGCCGTCTTTCTTCCGACACCGGGAAGAGACATCAGCTCTTCCATATTTTTAGGCACTTCGCCGTTATATTTGTCTTTTAACACTCGCAGCATATTGTAAATATTCTTAGATTTATTCTTATATAATCCTATTTTTTTAATTTTTAGCTCAATTTCTTCCTGAGATAATGTTAATAAACTACCTAAATCAGGATATTGCATGTACAACTCTTCTGTAACCTTGTTAACACTTTTATCTGTAGCCTGTGCACTGAGCATTGTTGAAATTAAGAGCTGAAGAGGTGATATATAAACAAGTCCGCATTTTGCATCGGGATATGCTGTTTTTAACAATTCGTACACTTTTTCCGTCTTCGTCATTAAATTATCTCCTTATGGAAGCTTAGTATTTCAACTCTTTCATCATATTCAATAAATTTTACTATATTTGATATTGAAGCATCACATAGACTTTCATTATTTGATACAACGGCAATTCCAATCAATGACCTGTTCCATAATTCATTAAATCCTACCTCTGCCACTGAAGCATTGAATCTTGATTTAATTCTTTCTATTATACTTTTAATTACATGTCTCTTTTCCTTGAGGGAATTTGCGCTATATATTAATATTTCAATTTCACATGAGCACACAATCATAATTCAACCTCCAGCAGTTTTAAGTATTCATTTTTTACATTATTCTCTTCGTATTTTAAATTATTATATAAAAGCTCTTCAGCTGATGGTCTGTTTAATTTTAACAAAGACCAAGCTGCATAAAGCTTTATCATCTCCGACGGATTTTGAAGCTCATCTTTAATATTTTGAAACATTGATTTGATTTTAAGATTACCTATAGAAATAAGTGAATTTCTTTTCCATACATTTCTGCCCCTCCAGCCGCCTGCGGTGTGTCCATATTTATTTATAAACCCTTTGTTTGATATGTTCAGCAATTCTTTTATGTCAACAATTAAGTCAGAATAATCTGCATTGATTTCTTTATTTAGAACATCCTTATTTAAAGGGCATACAATTTGGCATATATCACATCCATATATTTGTTTTCCCATATTTTCTCTGTATTCCAAAGGTATATAATTTTTCGTTTGAGTTAAATAAGACACACATCTTTTGCAATTAATACCTCCGGTTTCAAATATTGCGTTGTTAGGACAGCTTTTTACACATAGATTGCATGTACCGCATATATCCTTTTCAATTGCAGTATCTCCTTCTGTTTCAATATCAGTCAAAAGATATCCTAAATTTATAAATGAGCCGTTATTTTTATTTATAAGCAGACTGTTTTTCCCATAACTTCCTATGCCTGCACTTCTGCATATTTCTTTATCTATAAGAAAGGTTGTATCTACACAGGGGAGAAATCTAAACTCAATATGGTGCATTATTTCTTCAGCTAATTTAACCAATAAAGAATATACTTTCTTATGGTAATCTTCCCCATGACAAGACACACTTAATAAGCCCTTTTTTGAAACTAAAGGCAGCCTGTAACCTTCTCCGTAAGGATAACCGATGGCAATTATGCTTTTTGTCTCAGGAAACAAGTTTTTTGCATTTAATCTTTTATTAATATCCTGCTCTTCAAATTCACAGTCTTGATTATTGTTTTTTCTGTTTATTAAGAGCTTATCTAAATAGGAATAATCAGTAATATTGCTTATTCCAACTGTTTCAATTCCTAATTTATAAGCAGCTTCTTTAATAATTTGTTTCATAAACTCCTCACAATCTCCTAAGAAAAATGATAAAAATGTGAGCGAACATCATTTTCCCACCGTTGTGAATAATAATATCCTCATACCTATATTAACATAAATCTATAGAATATTGAAGAGAAAAAAATAGGGCATTAAGTATTCACCATACTTAATGTCCATTGGAGAAAAGTATTACATTACTTTGTATATCCATCCTTCAGGCGCTTTTATATCGCCCATCTGAATTCCGTATAAAGTGTCATATAATTTTTTAGTAACAGGTCCTACCTCTGTTTCGCTGTGGAATACATGGAATTTGTCGTTGTGCATAATTCCGCCTATTGGTGTAATAACAGCTGCTGTACCGCAAGCCCCTGCTTCTTTCAAATTATCTATTTCATCAATGTATATCTCTGTTTCAATTGCTTCTAAATTTAAGTAATCTTTAGCAACCTGCATTAATGAAATTCTTGTTATGCTTGGAAGTATGGATGATGAATGAGGTGTTACAAACTTATTATCCTTTGTAATACCAAAGAAGTTTGCAGCTCCGACTTCATCAATTTTTGTATGAGTTAAAGGGTCTAAATAAATGCAATCAGCAAATCCCTTCTTAGCAGCTTCCGTATGTGAATGCAAACTTGCTGCATAGTTTCCGCCTACTTTAATTTTTCCGGTTCCATTCGGTGCTGCTCTGTCTTCGTCAGTAGTAATGAAATTAACAGGAGTCATGCCGCCTTTAAAGTATGGACCAACCGGTGTGCAGAATATTCCAAATATGTACTCTTCTGCAGGTTTTACTCCTACGTTGTCACCTACACCAATTACATATGGTCTCAAATATAATGTAGCACCTGACCCGTATGGAGGAACCCATGCTGCGTTAGCCTTAACAACCTGCACACAGGCATCGATGAATTTTTCCACAGGAACTATAGGCATCAATACTCTCTCACAGCTTTTTTGCATACGCTTTGCATTTTCATCAGGTCTGAAAAGTTGAATGCCTCCATCCTTAGTAGAATAAGCTTTCATTCCTTCAAAACATTCCTGTCCATAATGCAGGCATGTTGAGCCTTCGCTTATATGAACCTTGTTATCCTCTGAAAGTTGTCCATCATCCCATTTTCCATCTTTCCAAAATGAATAATATCTTTTGTCTGTCTTAATATAACTAAACCCTAATTCTGACCATTTTATGTCCTTTTTTTCCATTACAAGCCTCCTTTTGTTTTATACTATGTTTTTTAAGTATGGGGAAAGTCACCCGATTTTGAAGGTGTGTCCCCATAC
>JAQVRY010000011.1:9131-19429 GCA_028700795.1 Tissierellia bacterium
ATAACACTTTTATATTAAAATATCCATCAGTTATTTTTTAGCAGCTTCGGCACCTTTTATTAATGCTTCCTTATTTAAAGGCAGCAAGTCGGATTTATTTTCTCCGAAAACTTTTACAAAAGCTTTCAATACCGATTCAATATCAACCGCTTTAGTAACCTCTAAATACGCTCCAAGCATAATCATATTTGCCACTTTGCTGTTACCTAATTCCAATGCTAACTCATTAGCCGGAATATAATAAACATCTAAATCATTTCTTGTTGGCTCAATATCTATCAATGATTTGTTTACTATGAGTTTTCCGTCGGGAATCAGTTCTTGTTCAAATTTAATCATTGAAGGTAAGTTCATAACTATTGCTGCAGTTCCATCTTTAGAAATAAGAGGCGAGCCTACTTCTTCCTCAGAAACAACAACTGCACAATTTGCTGTACCTCCTCTCATTTCCGGTCCATAAGAAGGCATCCAAGTTACATTTTTATCTTCAAGCATTCCTGCATATGCCAATAATCTGCCGATTGCCATAATTCCTTGACCGCCAAATCCGGCCATAATTACTTTTTGTTCCATTATTTTCCCTCCTCAAAATCTCTGAAATTTCCTAGCGGATAATATGGAATCATATTATCTCTTAGCCAGTCCAATGCTTTTAAAGGAGTAAATCCCCAGTTTGTTGGGCATGTTGACAACACTTCTACGATTGCAAAACCCTCGCCTTTGATTTGACATTCGAAAGATCTCTTTATAGCTTTTTTGGCCTTTCTAATGTTTGCCGGAGTATCTACTGTAACTCTTTCAACAAATTTTGCTCCATCAATGGTTGCCAATAATTCTGACATTCTAATAGGCTTTCCGCAATGTGCTTCATCTCTTCCAAATGGAGATGTAGTTGTTTTTTGTCCAACCAATGTGGTAGGAGCCATCTGTCCGCCCGTCATGCCGTATATTGCATTGTTTACAAATATAGTAGTAATTTTCTCGCCTCTGTGTGCTGCATGAACTATTTCTGCAGTTCCAATAGAAGCTAAATCTCCATCACCTTGGTAAGAAAATACAACCTTGTCAGGATGTACCCTTTTAATACCTGTAGCAACGGCAGGTGCTCTTCCGTGAGCAGCTTCCTGCATGTCACAGTTGAAATAATTGTATGCCAATACTGAACATCCAACAGGAGCTACTCCGATTGCATCATCCAAAACTCCTAATTCTACCAAAGATTCTGCAACTAATTTATGAATAACACCATGTGTACAACCGGGGCAATAATGAAAAGGTGTATCCGTTAAGCCCTTTGATTTTTCATATACAATTGTCATTATTTTGTACCTCCTGCTATTTTCTCAATTTCTGCCAAGATACTGCCAGGAGTAGGAACCATGCCGCCTTGAGTACCGTTGAAATATACAGGCAGTCTTCCGGCAATACCAATTTTTATGTCGTCTGTTAATTGTCCAAGGCTCATTTCAACGCCAAGTATTCCTTTTGCATTAGGACCAATCTGTTTATATATATCATAAGGATATGGCCATAAAGTAATTGGTCTTATCATACCAACCTTTATACCTTTTGCTTGTGCTTGTTTTATTGCTGTCTTTACTATTCTTGATGTAGTTCCGTAAGCAACGCAGACAACCTCTGCATCTTCTAATCCAAATGCTTCATAACGAACTTCGTTTTCTTCCATCACTTTATATTTTTTCTCTAAGTTCTTATTGTGTTCCTGAAGTTCTTCTGCTTGTAAATATAGTGAGTTAACAATAACGGGTTTTCTTTTTCCGCCTGTTCCGGTTGTAGCCCAGTCTTTAGGAGGAAGTTCAATCGGTTCCGGCTCTTTAAATTCAACAGCTTCCATTATTTGACCTATCATTCCGTCTGCAGCTATTAACACAGGATTTCTGTAATAATCAGCTTTATCAAAAGCTAACATAATATAATCAACTAATTCCTGTATGCTTGAAGGTGCATAACATAATGTTCTGTAATCACCATTTCCGCCGCCTCTTGTAGATTGATAATAATCTGCCTGTGAAGGCTGTATACTGCCAAGTCCGGGGCCGCCTCTCATCATATTAACTATAACACATGGAATTTCAGCTCCTGCACAATAGGTAATTCCTTCTTGTTTCAATGATATACCGGGGCTTGAAGATGCAGTCATAACTCTTGCTCCTGCTCCTCCTGCACCATAAACCATGTTAATAGCAGCTATTTCACTTTCTGCCTGCAAAAAAACTCCCCCAGCTTCAGGTAATTTTCTTGAAATATATTCGGGGATTTCACTTGATGGGGTAATGGGATAACCGAAGAAATATTTGCAGCCTGCTTTAATGGCAGCAGCACCAACAGCTTCATTACCTTTCATTAATATCTTTGACATAATCTACCTCCATTATAATCTTTCTACTGTTATTACTGAATCTGGACACATTATTGCACAATTTCCGCAAGCAATACATTTTTCTTGATCTGTTACTTGCGCAGGGCTATAACCCTTGCTATTTATTTTTCCCTTATTTAATTCAATAATCTTTACCGGACAAACCGCAACACAAAGTTCACAGCCCTTGCATGCATCGTCATTAAATGTAACCTTACCTCTTGCCATTATAAAACCTCCTTTAACTCATCCATTCTTCCCTCATATAAAGATTTATGGGGAATAATTTTTCTATTATATCTTGGTTCTTTATTTTATCAGCTGTCTCTTTTATAACAGCTTCATATCTTATGGGAATATCTGTCTCCCAAGATACCTTTTTAGTAAGTTCATGACCGAACTCCACATCTTCTACCGTAGTAGCTTTAAGCATGTGCGTATTGTTGACTAATCCGGTAATTTTTAGCCGTGATGTTGTTTCAATCAATTTCATATATTTCAGAACTCCTTCAACAGTGCTTGTATCAGGTCTGTTTCCGTTAATCACATAAAACATATCATACTCGACATTTTTTATTTGCTCTGCATATCTTGCAAGAACTCTTGCTCCCACAGGATCACCTCCAACATCAAGTATGGATTTAATATTTGGATTTGCTATTACTCCCATCATTTCAGCAGGTAACGCAGGTAAATCGATCGCTGTATTTCGTATGCTTGAATCGGATAATTTAATTCCAATTTCCTCAAAAAATTTTCTTTTTTCTCTGGATCTAAAATAAGGATTAACTATATCCAAATCCGCAATACTCACATTTTCGTATATTTCTTTCATTTTTACAGCATAATTTACCGCAAACTCTGTTTTGCCGCTGCCATAATGGCCAATAACAATAACTAATCTTTTGTCATGCACGATAACCCTCCTTCCGGAATATTTATTTTGATGCCGTTATATATATGTCTTAGGCTTCTCGATACCCTTTAAAACTCTCAATCCGCCTTGTGCTAAAGCTAAAAGCTCATCCTCTCCCGGATATATTATTACCTTTGCTATAAATTTTACCTTATCTTCAATCATTTGAACAAAATCCTTGTCGTAAGCAATACCTCCTGTTATTAAAACTGCATCAACATCTCCGTCAAGAACTACTGCATATTCACCTATTGTTTTTGCAATTTGATATGCCATTGCTGAATATATGAGCTTTGCTTTTTTATCACCTGCTTTTGCTCTTTCACTTACTTCTTTTGCACTGTTGGTCCCTAAATGCGCACTGATTCCGCCTTTACCTACTATCATTTTGTTTATCTGGGCTTCAGAATATTTTCCGCTAAAACACATCTTCACCAATTGTCCTAATGGTAATGAACCTGATCTTTCAGGGGAAAATGGTCCTTCTCCATTTAGAGCATTGTTAACATCAATTACTCTTCCCTTCTTATGTGCCCCGACAGATATTCCGCCTCCTAAATGAGCAACAACAAAGTTCAGTTCCTCATACCTTTTCCCGAACTTTTCAATTGCCGCTTTTCTTGCTACGGCCTTTTGATTTAAAGCATGCCATATACAAATTCTTTCAAAATCAGGGTGTCCGCTGATTCTTGCTACATCCTTCATTTCATCAACCACTACAGGATCAACAATAAATGACGGAATATTTACCTCATCGGCAATTGACCGTGCCAAAGGCGCTCCCAAATTAGAAGCATGCTCAACTTTTACATTAGATCTCAAGTCTTCAATCAATTTGTCATTTACTGCGTAGGTTCCACCTTCAACAGGTTTTATCAAACCCCCTCTTCCAACTACTCCATCCAATTCATTTAATGATATGTTGTTTTCCCTTAATGCCGACATAATCATATCCTTTCTGAATTGAAACTGGTCTGAAACACTGCTGTATGGTTGAAGCTCTTCATTTGTATGTCTTATTGTTTTCTCAAAAATCATAGTTTCATCATCAAATACTGCTATTTTTGTTGATGTTGATCCGGGGTTAATAATTAACTGCTTCATATACTCTCCTTTTTGAACAAATTACTGCCAATAAAATTGAATAAAGTTTAGCTTCATCTGAATCTGCTCTTGAAGTAAGAATGATAGGAGCCTTTGCCCCTAAAATAATTCCTGCATTTTTGGAATTTGCTAAATATGTTAATGTTTTATACATTACATTTCCTGCTTCAATATTTGGCATTAATAAAACATCTGCATCACCTGCAACCTCTCCCTTTATTCCCTTTGTGGCTGCCGCTTCTTTAGAAATAGCATTGTCAAGAGCAAAAGGACCGTCAACTATACAATTTCTTATTTGACCGGCCTTATACATGTTTACAAGGATCTCGGCATCAACAGTGGCCTGCATTTTATGTGATACTTTTTCTTTTGCACATATTACTGCAACTTTTGGATTTTCAATATTTAATGAATGACATAATGGAAGAGTGTTTTCGATTATTTGCTTTTTTTCTGATGCGGTCGGTGCAATGTTCATTGCCGCATCGGTTATAATGAACAGTTTATGATATTTATCTGATTCAAAAACTGCTGCATGACTTAAAATATTACCTGTCCTAAGTCCAATTTCTCTGTCTAAAATAGCTTTAAGAATAATTGAAGTATCAACTAATCCTTTCATTACAATATCTGCCTCACCACTGCTTACTAAAGACACTGCCGCCCTTGCAGCTTCGTTGTCGTCCTTTAATTCAATAATTTGAATGTCATCAAGATTAAAGTTTATTTTTTGTGATAATTCCATAATCTTTTCTTTATCACCTATCAAAATCGGAATGCAGATTTTTTCAAGAACAGCTGTTCTCACTGCCTTTAACACATCTTCATCCTGTGCGGCTGCAATTGCTATTTTTTTTAGCTCGGTGTTTTTTGCCAACTTTAATAATTTGTCAAATCCATTCATACATATTTTCACCTCACAATATAACTTGCAACAATTATGCCAAAAAACCAAAAAAATCGACCATTGAAATTTCAACGATTGATTTTCGTATTATACTTAATTTTAATTAACTTGAATTTTTTTGCATGCAATTTATTTCAAGAAAGTTGCATTTTGCAAGAACTTGCAATCAGGAAATGCCATACTTCTCCATTTTATAATATAATGACCTTAAAGATATACCCAACTCCTTAGCAGTACGGGTTTTGTTTTTATCAAATTTCAAATAAACACTTTCTATATATTCAGATTCTGTTTTATTCATAACTTTATCTAAAGTTGAAACATCAACATTAGTCGATATTATACTTTTTACAATATTTTGTATCTTATTTGTATCCAATTGGGGTAAATGTATTGTTCTGATAACTTTTTCATTCATATTCATATATATTATTGCCCGGCCAATTATATTTTCCAATTCTCTTACGTTGCCCGGCCAGTCATGTGCCTTCAAAACCGTTAATGCATCATCAGATATATCAACAATATTTCTTCCATATTCATCATTAAACTTTGCAATAAAATTATTCACCAATAAAGGAATATCTTCCTTCCTTTCGCGCAGAGGAGGTATATTTATAGGAAGAATGCTCAGTCTGTAAAACAAATCCTCTCTGAATTTTCCTTCCTTTACTGATTTTGACAAATCCGCATTTGTTGCTGCAATTACCCTTACATCTACAAAAATATTCTTATTGCTACCCACTCGCATTATTTCTTTTTCCTGAAGAACCCTTAAAAGCTTTACCTGAGTATTTAAGCTTATTTCTGAAATCTCGTCAAGGAATATAGTACCTTTGTTTGCCTCTTCAAAAAGACCCTTCTTGCCTCCCTTTAATGCTCCGGTAAATGAGCCTTCGTCATACCCGAACAGCTCGCTTTCAAGTAGGGAATCGGTCAATGCTGCACAATTTACCCTTACAAAATTTTTGTGATAACGAGAGCTTTGAGCATGGATTGAATTAGCGAACAATTCCTTTCCCGTACCGCTTTCACCTCTTAAGAGGACGGTTGCAGGAACCTTAGCAGCCTTTTCTATAAGCTTCTTTACTTCATTTATTGCCTTTGAGTCTCCGATTATATCTTCAGGCTTATACTTATAAGTAAGCTCTCTTAATTTTTTTTCAGCTTCCTCTAATTTATCGGTCAAGTCCTTTATAGTAGAAATATCATGAAGAACGGCAACACTTCCCTTCATTTTACCATTAACATTGATTGGCGCTGCTTGAGCTACAACAGTCTTACCGCTGGGTCTTAATTTTAACTTTGTATTTTCTACAGGTTTTTTTGTTGTAAGCACTTTCATATGCACGCTTTCTTCTCCGTCTTCAATGTCATAAAGTGCATTCTTGCCTATTATATCATCATGCTCAATACCGGTTATTTTTGTATAAGCCGGATTAACTAAGATATGCTCGCCTTTTTCATCTACAACACTTATTGCATCCTGTGTTGCAAGAAAAACTGCCTCTAACATTCCTTGATAATCCATGCTGTTAAAATTTATTTTTAACATCTCTTATTCCTCTTCTTGAGGTACTGCAGGTGCTTCTATAATTTCCAAAGTTACGGTTTCTGTACTCATAATAATTTCCGTAAACGAAAATTCAGAAACCCAATCTAATTTAACATTGTTTATACCTGCTACTGTTTCAGATAAATCTACAGTTAAAATCAAATCGTCTTTTTCCAGTGAATTAACTAAAGTTGTAGTTCCCCATACAGTTACAGTAATTTCTTCTTCTGTTTCTTCAAGTATTACATCACTGTTTTCACTTTTGTTAATAAACTGAATATCATCATAGCTGTAAGTAAGTTCTCTCTCAATAATTTTCTCCACCACGGCATTTACAACCGGTGTAGTTCCCATGTCTAAAAATACCAAACCCTCTGCATTCAAGATATTTCTGGTTTGAAGTATATTGTTGTATGCACCGGTAATATCAAGCTCTTCTAATGTGAGTTCCTTAATTGTATCTAAAATATCCTGCCTTGCGGCTATCCTCACTCTTTCAGGTTTGACGGTTACATCAACCAATTCATATCCTTCTTCAGGAACCCCTGCAACAGCTGGTTCAAGTGCTACATATTTAGTAGGATATATTGGAACTGAAACTTTTACATTCCCTACTGGAGCTGATAAGAATATTTCCGTATCCGTATCATCATATATTCTTACGGGAACGGTTTTAACCACATCATCCATAGCACCATCTATATTTATTGTAGCCACTGCTTTATCAGCTGAATTTACAACACTTCTTGGTCCTGTTATCTTTACTGATGACGGAGTAGGCACTGTTTGTGCTCTGTAATAGTTGCTGGCATGTGCTCCATCATATTGAACTGTAACATCCATCACTTTAGATATTACTCCTTCTATACTGCACGATATTTGCTCAGGAAAGACACTTACCACATCAACACCGCTTGGTCCGACAACTTCAACCTTTGCATTTGTTGTTCCTTCTTTAAAACCTTTAATATCTATATAGGCAGAAAAGTCTCTGCTGCTTATGTTATTTAATTGCTCGGTTAATCCTGTTGCTTTTACTGTTACAGTAATGTTTTCCTTGTCTTGATTCATCATTACTAAATTAGAATTCTCTATAGTTGATAAATTTCTTATTGTTACAGATACATTTGGATATGATTCTTCAAGAGTTTGATTAGTTACAAGCATTACAGTCATCCATAGAACAATGGCAACAACAATACAGGCAATCTGAATCACTAATTTATCGTTTTTTGTCTTCATTTCTGTTTCTCCACTTATCTATAATATTTATCTTTTCATTTTCAATATAAATACCCGACAATAATGTTTCAATTTCTTCAGTTTGAATATTCCTGTAAAGTCTTCCTTCCACAGCATAAGAAATGTACCCTGTTTCTTCAGAAACTATCAAAGCAATTGAATCTGATCTTTCAGTCATTCCTATTGCCGCCCTATGTCTTGTCCCTATATCTTTGCTGAGAAGGTTGTTTTCAGTAAGAGGTAAAAAACATCCTGCTGCTTTTATAGTATAATCCTTTATTATAACTGCGCCGTCATGAAGTGGGGTGTTCGGAATAAAAATGTTTATTAGTAGTCCGCTTGAGATATTTGCATTTATTATAGTTCCGCTTTCCGTTATATCATTTAGCCCAATTTGTTTTTCGAAAATAATTAGAGCTCCTATTTTTTGTCTTGATAGAGAAGTTGCTGCAGATATGATTTCTTTAATAATTTCTTGTGAAGTTTCGTTAGTCTTTTCAACATTGGATAATGTAAAGGAAGTTCTTCCCAAATATTCAAGAGCCTTTCTTATTTCAGGCTGAAAAACAATAACCAATGCAATTAATCCAACTTGAAATGTATTTTTTAAAATAAACTCCACCATAAATAAGTCAAATATACTGGATATAGGAATTAAGGCAACCAAAAGCACAATTCCCTTAACCAATTGTTTTGCTCTCATATCTCTGATGAGAATATATCCGCGATAAAGAACATAGTAAACAATCCCAATATCTACTATGGTATTTATACCGACATTTGAAATAATTAGTCTCATACGATTCAGAATATCATCCATAACCATCCCCCACACTATTCAGCGTTCATTTGAGCCATTGTATCAGCATATGATCTGCTCATTCTTGCTTTTGAATCTTCATCTAATTCTGCACTTTCAATATAATCCATAATTGGATAAACAACATGTTCTGCAGTGCCGTTTTCTTTAACACCTTTATAAACCCATAATGGTATATAATTAATATTTTCAATGGATACTTCTTTTGTACTACCCTTTTTCTCTATTTCTATATCAATTATAATTCCATCTTCAGTATATTTTGAAACATGCTCGGTTAAACCATAAGGAACTAATGTTTCCACCCTTTGATTTGATATAAAATTACCCATGGAATATGCTACAAATTTTGTTTTGCCGTCATAATCCAATGTTTGTGTAGGCTGTATAACATGAGGATGGCTTCCAAGTATTATGTCTACACCTGACTTGAAAAGCATATCAGCCAAAATTTCCTGCCTTTGAGCTTGAACTCTTGAATATTCATCTCCCCAATGCAGGACTGCTATTATTACATCAGCATCCTGTTCCTTTGCAAAAATTATATCTTCTTTCATTTTTGTCTCGTTAATAATATTAACCATTGTATCCAAGTCTTCAGGAGCAAGAACTGATTCAAGACCGTTTACCATTTCCGTATATGACAAAAATGCAAACTTAATACCCTTTACATCCTTAATTAATACCCTAATTTCAGGCTTTTCTTTAAATGTTCCGATTGGTTCCATTCCTCTAACTTTAATTTGCTCTATTGTTCTTATAATACCTGCTTTTCTTGTATCAAGGCTGTGGTTATTGGCAGTTGATAATATATCAAAACCCGCATTTTTTATAGCATCCAATGCTTCATCCGGAGCATTGAACAATGGATATCCCTGATATGCGTATATTTCATTTCCTGCAGTCGTTCCTTCAAAATTAGCAATCGATATGTCTGCTTCTCGGATAATATCTCTTATAGCTTTAAAACTGTTTTCAAAATCATAGGTATCCGTTGTGTAATCATATGCTCCATCCAATTGTGAGGGATGAAACATTATATCTCCCGTAGCTCTTATTCTCACAGACACATCCTGTTCAGGCTGGTCTTCGGTAAGTTCATTTGAAGTTTCTTCTCCAATTTCTTCTTTTATAGGATCTTGCTCTTCTTTTTTATCGTCTTTACCTATACCATTGACAACAAAAGAAGCTGCTAATACTCCAATCAATAGTACTAATGACCATGACATTAATCTAATTCTCTTTTTACGACGTCTATGTTTTCTGTTCATTTACTACCTCTTTTTATACTTACAAGATAAATAATTACAATATTAATTCTATCTTACTATGAAAGATTTTGCAAGAAATTAAATTATTAAAATTACATTAACT
>JAQVRY010000011.1:19529-25381 GCA_028700795.1 Tissierellia bacterium
GGATTAAATCCTGTATAATACATGCATGTTGACAGAGTTCCCGGCGTAGGATAAAAGTCCTGAACCTGCTCAGGAATATGACCCATATCCCTTATATATTCGGCAAGCTCAATTGCATCTTTTAAGCGAGAGCCGGGATGAGATGATATAAAATAAGGTACAATATATTGCTCCTTTTTAATCTTTTTATTTATATTATTAAATTTTTCAACAAACTTATTGTATGTTTTTATTGAAGGTTTACCCATGAGCTTTAAAACTGATTCCGAAACATGCTCGGGAGCAGTTCTCAATTGTCCGCTTACATGATGCTTGCATAACTCTTCTATGAAATCATCATTATTATCATATATTGCATAATCATATCTTATGCCTGAACGAATAAAAACTTTTTTTATACCTTCACTATTTCTGAGCTTCCTCAATAATTCAATATAATCCTTGTGGTCTACCTGTAAATTTTTACACTTTTGAGGCGTTAAACATTCTTTGTTTATACATGCACCGTGATTTTCTTGTTTTTTGCATGCTTTAATTCTGAAATTTGCGGTAGGTCCTCCCACATCATGAATATATCCTTTAAAGTCCTTGTTTGTCTTCATCTTTTCAACTTCATGCAATATAGATTCATGGCTTCTTTTTTGTATTATTCTTCCTTGATGGAAATTAAGAGAGCAAAAGCTGCAGCCCCCAAAGCATCCTCTGACACTTGTAATGCTGAATTTTATTTCACTAAATGCAGGAACTCCCAAGTCTTTATACATAGGATGGTGCTCCATCATGTAATCCATATCATAAATATCATCTAATTCTTGCTCTGACAGAATTTCCATAGGGGGATTTTGAACCACATAGACTGTATCATACTGCTCCACCAAGGTCTTAGCACTCTTGGAGTCAGTATTTTCATATTGTATTTTAAAGCTTTCACCGAATTTTTTCTTTGAATATACAACTTCATTATATGTTGGCAAAAACAATGGAGCATATGGGCGCTCTCTGTCTTTTGTCTTATAAACTGTTCCATTTATGAATGTAATTTCTTCAATGGGAATACCGGATTCCAATGCCTCTGCAATTTCAATCAACGCTTTTTCTCCCATGCCGTATACCAATATATCGGCACCAGAATCCAATAAAACAGACCTTTTTACACTATCGCTCCAATAATCATAATGGCTTAATCTTCTTAAGCTTGCTTCAATCCCGCCTATTATTATTGGTACATCCTTGTATGCCTCTCTTATTCTGTTGGAATACACGGTAACAGCTCTGTCAGGTCTCAAACCTGCTTTACCCCCGGGAGAATAAACATCGATACGCCTTCTTTTCTTAAAAGTAGTATAATGATTAACCATTGAATCTATATTCCCTGAATTAACAAGAAAAGCAAGACGCGGCTTTCCTAACACCTTAAAAGAAGATAGTTCCTTCCAGTCAGGCTGCGGAATAATTCCCACCTTGTAACCAAATCTCTCCAATACTCTTGACAAGAGAGAAGCAGCAAATGAAGAATGATCAACATATGCATCACCAGTCACGAACACAAAATCACATTCATCCCATCCTCTTTTTTCCATATCTTCTATATTAACAGGTAAAAAATCCATAATTCCTCCACAAAACTTAGTAACTTTATTATACCATCTAATACATAAATAAAACAATAAAAAAGCAGGAGAAACATTTCTCCTACCATAGGTTTTTAATACTTTATTCTACTATCTTTCATGTTCTCCAACAACAAGTAAATTATATATTTGGGGACATTCCTTCATGGGTTAAACCCAACAAATTACTTACCATGAAGGTGTGTCCCCATACCTTTTTACTTATTCCGCTATTACTTCTACTAAATCTTCGTTTTTAAGTCCTGCTGCATTTCCTTCTTCAATATCAATATGCATATCTAATGCATATGCGTCATTTACCCTTATTAATACATTGTCAAAAGTAAGACCTCTTTGACCATTTACTTTTACTGATACTATATCTTTATCTTTAAGACCATATTTTTCAGCATCTGTTGTATGCATATGTATATGTCTTGCTGCAACTATAACACCTTTATCAATCTCTACTTCACCTTTAGGTCCAACAAGTTTAAGACCCGGAGTGCCTTCTGTATTTCCTGAATCTCTCACAGGAAGATCGGTAATACCTAATGTAAATCCATCTGATAAAGATAATTCAACCTGTGTTTCTTTTCTTGCAGGTCCCAATATTCTAACACCTTTAATTGTTCTTTTAGGTCCTACCAAATCAACTTTTTCATCACAAGCAAACTGTCCCGGCTGAGTTAGATCTTTAATTGATGTAAGTTCATAACCTTCCCCAAACAAAATATCAATATGTTCCTTGCTTAAATGAACATGTTTATTCGATAAACCAACTGTAACTTTAAATTTCATAACATCCTCCGAAAAATTAATATATAGATGAATTATAATATACATTAGTTAAAATTACAACAATTAAATTTGTATTTGGGGACATTCCTCTGAAGGTGTGTCCCCATACCTTTAAGAAATGGGGTTAGGTCAAATGTTCAAGTCAAATCCTTGCTTTTTAAGTATATTCAACATTTCTGAACGTTTTGGAATAGTATTTTTAAGCCTTGTAACAACTTGATTGCTGAAGCTGTCAACTCTTTTATTTGCATCTCTCAAATCATAATAAGTCTGCATTTCCTTATCATATTCTTTAATTTCTTCCACATAATTATCAAATTTCTTATATGTATTTTCAAATAGGCGAAGCTCCATGCTCATTCTTGGTTTAAGCTGCGGAGCTTGATTCGGATAACCTATCCCTAAACCAACAACCGGCATTGTCAACTCCGGCAATTCTAAGATTTCAATTATTTTTTCTGCATCATTTAAAATGCTTCCCAAATATACTACCCCCAAATCAGAAGCTTCAGCAGCATTTACGATATTTTGTGCAGTTAAACAAGCATCCGTAAAGCCCTGGAAAAATCTGTCCATATCTCTTGCACTCGGCTCATAACCATCATTATCCTCCGCAATCCTGTAATTTCTGTATTGGTCAGCAACGAAAATTAACAGTTCAGGGGCTCTTGCCACATATTCCTGCTTACAAACAGCTGCAATTTCATTTCTTTTTTCCTGATCAGTCACTCGAATTATAGAGCTTGCCTGCATACCGTTTGATGTTGGTGTTCGTCTTGCTACGTCAAGCAATTGAGCAAAAATTTCTTCAGGTATTTGTTCATTTTTAAATTCACGAATTGTTTTGTGGTTTAACTGCCTTTGTATCATTAAATTTTCCATATCATTTTTTCTCCTCACATATATTTATATATGATATACCCTAAAAATAAATATATAATCTATTTATTTTTAACCTTGGTATTTTGCTTCTTCATATTATATTTTATTACGTAAAAATATAGTATATTAAAAATTGACAATGCAATAAAGAAATATGAAATATATATAACTAACTTGTTTTCAGGCATCCAAACGGAAGACATATAAAAGAATATTGAAGCTGCTATATACAAATAAATTTTTCTTATATTTAGCACATTTTCCTTGAAATCATTTTTTATAACAATCTTTTTTTCGCTTAATTTGTTATAATAAAATGATTCCTCCGGAAGCATATTGTACTTGTCAGCCAGACTATACATACCTTCTATATCAATTATTGTTATTTCAAATCTGTCATTAAACTTTTCAATAAGTTTAACTGCATCTTCGCTTAAATCAGATGTAGTAATCAAAAAACCATTTCTTATATTGCTGTTTCCCATAAATGTCAATAAACTTCTTATATCAATTTTTTCTACTTCAATACCATCATAAAGCTTAAAAATTTTTATGCAGGTTATGTAACCTTCCTTTTCCGCCAAATATAAGCTTCTTCCTTTTTTAATTATATTATTGTATCCCTCATTTCTAAAAAACAGCTTAATAAGTATTTCAAAATCACTTTGATTAATTTCTTCAATTTTCGATGAGAAATATTCTTCTTTCACTTTCTTAATTAACATATTTTTGCCTTTTTCGTTCTTTCTTTCAACATTTATTTTATTTATTAATGTAAAAACGAAAAATACCAAGGAAGCAAGTAATAAAGATAATATAATGTCCAAGTATATAAAATATGTTACAATAAAAACTACAATGCTTACAAGTATTTTTAAAAGCATTAAATCCGTCCTGTAGCTCAAGTAATTTCTGTTTCCCAATGCTTCTTTTATATAAGTTTTCTTTACTTTATTATCCTTAATCATAAAATCACCTCAATGGAATTATTTCCAATTGTGGTGATTTTATACACAATTCGGGGACATTCAAGTTTGAGAACATTCCTCTAATTACTATTTACTGCCTCTTCAAGCTTATCTAAGTACTTTATTGGGAAATATGCCAATAATTCTTTAAATTGCTCCACTGTAAGCCCTTGTGTCGTTGAATATATCTTTATTTTTTCTTCCAAACTTGCATTAATAAACTCTTCTTTAATTTCTTCAAACTTTTTTTCCATAATTACTCCCTTTCTTTAAAACTATTATTTATCTTAGATTATTATTGCACATTTATCAGAATCTATTATAGGAATTTTTATTGATTTTTTTATACAAATATTGTAAAATTGCTTTATTGGTAAATTTTATTATTACCTATATTAATCCGAAAAGGAGTGTTGTCTTATGATTTATTTTATTGAAAATTTATTGGCACCATCGGAGGTAAGCCTCCGGTAATTTAATTTAACAGGAGGATATATTGATTAAAATTAACATGAAAGATTATGGACTCAATGACAGATTTATCAACGAGTCAAAAATGTATAATTTTAGTGTAGGCAGAATTATTTCACAAGACAAAGGATTATACAAATCTATTACAGAGAATGGTGAATTCAAAGCACAAATTTCCGGAAAATTAAGATATAATGCAATTAGAATATCAGATTACCCGGCAGTAGGTGATTTTGTAATGTTAGATGAAAATGACGGAAATGCGGTTATTCACCATGTTTTAAATAGGAAAAGCGCATTTATCAGAAAGGCTGCAGGAACTTCACACGATGATCAGGTTGTTGCAGCAAATGTAGATACAGTATTCATTTGCATGTCACTTAACAAGGATTTCAATTTGAGAAGATTGGAGCGTTATATATCTATAGGATGGGACAGCGGAGCAGTTCCGGTTGTTGTGCTTACAAAATCAGATCTTTGCAGTGATTTAGATAATATAATGTCAGGTCTTGATGAGATTGCAATAGGACTTGATATAATGGTTACATCAAGCTTAAAAGAAGATTACGAAAATATTAAAAAGTATATAAGATATGGTCAGACAGTAGCTTTTATCGGTTCCTCAGGTGTTGGAAAAACAACTCTTATAAATAAACTTATTGGCGAGGATATTTTTGAAACAAGGGAAATTAGAAACGATGATAGAGGTAGACATGCAACAACTAAAAGAGAATTAATTCTTCTGCCTGATGGTGGTATTGTAATTGATACCCCGGGTATGAGAGAACTTGGAATCGAGAGTGCAGACTTTTCAAAAGCATTTGCGGATATTGATGAATTATCTCAATTATGTAAATTTAGCGACTGCACCCACACAAAGGAGCCGGGATGCGCTGTTAATAAAGCTCTAAAAGACGGCAATTTATCAGAAGAAAGACTTAATAGTTATTTTAAACTTAAGAAAGAAGCAAATTATGACGGTTTAAACTCAAAACAAATTGAAGCAGAAAAAATCAATAGAATGTTTAAGGATTTCGGCAGCATGAAAAATTTCCGAAATTATATAAAAAATAAAAACAAATAATTTTGGGGACGGTTCTTTTCGTTTGATAATAAATAA
>JAQVRY010000012.1 GCA_028700795.1 Tissierellia bacterium
TTTATTTGCTTCTTACGTAGCATAAATTGGGAATTCGTTGCGAATGACCTACCATCCATTTGTCAGAAGAAACACTCTGACAAATGGGGTTAGGGCATCTTGGAGGGATCGTATTGAGAATATTAATTGTTGAAGATGAAGTTAAAATCACACAGGCACTGAGTTTTTTGTTCAATAAGCAAAAAATTGATGTTGATATTGCAAATGATGGTGAAGAGGGACTAATTCTTGCAAGCAAGGATATTTATGATGTAATAGTTTTAGATATTATGCTACCGGAAGTAGATGGCATTCAAATATTAAAAACAATAAGAAAGGACGGTAATAAAACACCTGTAATAATGCTTACTGCAAAAGATACTGTTGATGACAGGGTTTTTGGACTTGAATCCGGAGCAGATGATTATCTGGTCAAACCTTTTGCAACAAAGGAGTTGATTGCTCGGGTCAAGGCGTTGGCAAGAAGAAAGAGCACAGAATTTGTAGGTGAAATATATGAATTCGAAGATATTAAATACGACGTTAAAAATTATCTATTGTATGTAGGAGACAATGAATACAAAATACCGCTTAAAGAAGCAATGCTTATGGAAATGTTCATAAGAAAACCTCGGCAGGTTTTTACAAGGGAGCAGATTATTGATAGAATATGGGGACTTGAAGCAGATATACTTGAAAGCAATATTGAAATATATGTTCATCATTTAAGAAAAAGACTTGAAGATACCAATGCGAAAATAGAAACTGTAAGAGGCGTGGGCTACATGCTTAAGGAGAAATAAATGTTTAGGAAGCTTCATTTGAAATTAACCGCATACATGGGCATCATACTGATTCTTTTTATGTTTTTTGTTTCTGCCGGAATATATAAATTTACTAAAATAGTATTTGATGATGGCAATAAAGAGCTAATGAGAGCAGAAGCACAAAGAATCTATAACTATAAAAATACAACCTATGCTGAATACTTTTTTAACGGAACCTTATTCAGAAAATTTATACAAAAAGAACCTATGGATACAAAGAGACTTGATGCCTGTTTTATAGTATATGATTCTAAATTAAGACCTGTTATTTCTGATGAGGATGAAATAACAATAGGAGATGATATAAAGTCACTTGCACAGAAATCTCTTGAAGAAAAACAAGATATATATACGACTAAAAAAATAGGCCGGTTTAACTATAGGATTTATACAAAATATTTTAATGATTTTACCGGTCAAAGCGTAGTTCAGGTTTATCAAAATACTGTTAACGAAGATATACTTTGGTCATTCTTAAGAACGGTGCTGATTATGATAGGAATTTCGGGCACCTTAATTCTATTACTATTAAGCTATATTCTTACAGGCAAAGCATTAACTCCCATAAGGGAAACATGGAAAAGGCAAAGAGAATTTGTGGCAGATGCATCTCATGAGCTTAGAACTCCTCTTACTGTAATACAGACAAACTTGGATGTGGTTTTAAGCGATGAGGACGGAACTGTTGATGAAAATGAAATTTGGATTGACAATGCATATTCTGAAACAAGGGTTATGGCAAAACTTATCGACCAGCTATTAATACTTGCCAAGGCTGACAATAATGAAGAAAAGTTAGATATTTCTGAATTCTCTTTTTCTGAAGTAGTGGAAAATGTGTGCCAAACCATGGAAGTGATTGCTGTAAAAAAGAATATTGAGCTCATAACGAATATTGAAGACAATATAATTATCAAGGCAGATTATGACAAGATAAGAAGATTAGCGGTAATCTTAATTGATAATGCCGTTAAATATACAGAAAAAGGCAAAGTTACAGTAAGCTTAAAAACAGATAAAAACAAAAAAATATTGATAGTTGAAGATACCGGAATCGGCATCAATGAAAAAGACTTGGATAGAATATTTGATAGATTTTACAGAGCTGATAAAGCAAGGCACAGAGAGGGTGGCACAGGGCTTGGACTCAGTATTGCCAAGTGGATTGCCGACAAGCACAAATATTCATTAACGGCAGAAAGCACAGTAAATGAAGGAAGCAAGTTTACTCTTAAAATCTGAGATCCTTCGCTTACGCTCAGGATGACAAACAAAACTAATAAGCTCAGGATGATAAACAAAATTAAAAGTACGGGGAAATCCCTTTAAAGGAATTTCTCTTTTATTACATTCCAGTAATTAAATGTTCCTGTTGACAGGCGGTTAACTACCTTCATTGATGTACGGAAAAGCACATGTTCCATTTCATCGTATTCAAAAATTTCCCCATCTGCCAAAATAGTCAAACAGTAATCCTCTCTTCTTTCCGGATAAATTGCAATTTTAAATTCCGGAGGGACTATTATGCTGCATTCCAGACATCTGTAGGCATTTGACAAAATAGGCGATAAGGGTGTTATCTGCAGTGTTTTTAATGACGGATACACCAAACTTCCGCCAGCTGATTTACTGTAAGCAGAGCTTCCCAGGGGGGAAGAAATGATTAAACCGTCACCGCTTATTTTTTCCAGGTGGTTTGAAGCAATAAACACATTAAGATGTATTGTTTTCATATCTTTTCTTTTAAGTATAATATCATTTACTGCATAAATTTTATCTGATAAATTAGCAGTTACTATTTCACATTCTATTAAATTTACAGGATTTATTGTGTAATTTCCCGCCCTGTAATTAATTACAAAATTTTCAAGATTTTCGGGTGTGATTTCCGGATAAAAACCCAAGGTTCCGGTATTTACTCCTATGAATGGTATTTGGGAAAAATTGCTTTCTCTCACACCTCTTAAAAAAGCACCATCCCCTCCCACAGTAATATTTAACTGTGCATCTTCATTGAAACCTTCATAGTAATCATAGCCGTTTTCAGTTAAGACCCTAATGAGCTTTCTTTTAATATCAGCTGTATAACTATCATCGTTTGCAGCAATATTTATTACCTTTTCCTTCATTATTATCCCCTTTACTTTACCAATCTTTTATATTATTATTAAAACCAAGATATATAATCTCGGAGCGCATCTTTCGCTTACGCTCAGGATGACAAAAAACAGCATCTTTCGCTTACGCTCAGGATGACAAACTTTGATTCGAGAGAACAGGAGCAATAAATGTTTAATAACTTACTTAAATATACAATACAAGAAAATGACAATACTGTAAAGAGCATATTGAGAGAAAAATTAAAATTTTCAGGGAGACTCTCCAGAAAGCTAGAGCGTAACGGTAAAATTTTATTAAATGGCAAGGCTGTAAAATTAAACAAAAGCATCTTTGCAGGCGATGAATTATCGATTGAGTTTGACGAAGAAGAAGACCAGTATGCTGCGGTGGATATACCCATAGACATTATTTATGAGGATGATGATATGCTTGTTGTAAACAAACAGCCATATACAGTTGTTCACCCGACAAAGTCTCATCAAAACGACACTCTTGCAAACGGCGTTGCATATTATTATAAAAAAAACAATATCAATCGCAAGGTCAGATTTGTAAACAGGCTTGATATGAACACATCAGGTATTGTGATAATAGCCAAAAACCCATATGTCCACAATCAGCTAATGCACCAGATGAAGTCAAGCACGGTTGAAAAATTTTACTATGCAATAGTAGAAGGGTTGCTAAAAGAAGATGAAGGTAGAATAGATGCTCCAATTACAAGACTTAATCCTGAGGATATAATCCGGATTGTTCATCCCTCAGGCAAAGAATGCATCACTGAATTCAGAGCAGAAAAGAAATACAATAATATGACATTGGTTAAGCTAAAGCTTATAACCGGAAGAACACATCAAATAAGAGTTCACTTAAAATATATAGGTCATCCTATTGTTGGCGATACATTGTATGGAAATGAAAGCTTATTAATAGACAGGCAGGCACTTCATTGTTGTGAAATGAAGTTTAAGCATCCAATTACAAACGAAGAGCTAATAATAACATGCCCTATACCGGAAGATATAGATGCCCTAACCCAATTTCTTCGACCAGAGGGAGAAAGAAATTGATGGTAGGTCATTCGCAACGACTTCCCAAAATATGCGACCAAAAGGGAGCTTATATTTTGGTGAAGGAGACTGTGAGATGCCCTAACCCAATTTCTTCGACCAGAGGGAGAAAGAAATTGATGGTAGGTCATTCGCAACGAGTGCCAATTTTGTGCGACGGAAGGAGCAAACAAAATTGTGCAACGAGACTGCGTTATTATTAAAGTACTCTTTGAATGAGGAGGGAGCTAAAAGATGAAAAAGATTTTAATGATAGCAACAGGAGGTACTATTGCTTCAATAACAACAGAATACGGTTTGGCACCAGCTATAAGTTCAGAGGAATTGCTCAGTTATGTACCTGAAATAATGAAATATTGTGAAGTGGATACTATCCAGCTGCTGAATATTGACAGTACGAATATTCAACCGGAACACTGGGTCATGATGACTGAAACAATAGAGAAAAATTATGACGAATATGACGGCTTTGTAATATCTCATGGAACTGATACATTGGCATACACATCTGCAGCTCTTTCTTATTTAATTCAAAATTCATACAAACCAATCGTTGTAACCGGTGCTCAGAAACCTATAAATGTTGAGATAACCGATGCAAAGAAAAATCTGTTGGACAGCTTCAGATTTGCTTCAGAAGAGGGTGTAAGCGGTGTATATGTAGTATTTGACGGCAAAGCAATAATCGGAACAAGGGCGAGGAAAGTAAAATCAAAAAGTTACAGCGCTTTTGAAAGCATTAATTTTCCCGTTGCGGCAATAATAGATGATAGACGCATAACGAAATATATAAGCAATTATAATATAGAAAGAAAAGTTCAATTTTATAAGGAAATATATCCAAGCATATTTTTATTGAAATTAGCTCCCGGAATGGAAGCAGATGTGCTTGACTGTATAGGTGATAAATATGAAGGAATAGTAATTGAAAGTTATGGCGTGGGAGGACTTCCTTTCCTTGATAAACGTAATTTTTTAAATAAACTTGAAGGATTTATAAAAAAAGGGAAAATAATTGTTGTTGCTACTCAGGTTATGTTTGAAGGAAGTGACATGGGTATATATGAGGTAGGAGTTAAGGCGCTTCAAAAATATAATGTTCTCCAAGCTTATGATATGACTATTGAGGCAGTAATTACAAAATTAATGTGGATTATGGCTCAAACCAAAGATTTTGAAGAAGTAAAAGCTATGTTTTATACTCGAATACACGAAGATTCTCTATACTAAGAAAGAGGTAAGAATGAAGAAAGTTGACATGCATATGCATACCATTGCTTCTGATGGCACATGGGATGTGACAGAATTAAAAAATGAATTGATGAAGAATAAAATTGATATATTTTCCATTACAGATCATGACAGTATTGAAAACATCAAAAATATGCACGATATATTAAAAGACAAGGATAATTTAATCTTTATTCCCGGAGCGGAACTATCCGCTGAATATAAAGGAAAAGAATATCATTTGAATTTATATAATTATGATATAAATAACAAAAATTTATTGCAGTTAATGAAATGGACCAATCAAAATAAATTAAGCTCGAATATTGATTATATCAATTATGCTGCAAATAAATACGATAATGTAAGTGCTGAAGATTTTGAAAGATATGAGGAAGACAGAAAAAGGGGAGGCTGGAAGTCAGCCAATTACATGATTGATAAAGGAATACACAAAGATATCCCTGAACACTTGAAGGATGTTTATGAATCAGGACTTAAAGCTAAGCTAAAAAGCCCTGAGGAAGTTATAAACATAGCAAAGAAAAGCGGAGGGAAAATATTCCTTGCCCATCCTTCCTATCATTATAAAGATACTGTTATGCCTTTGGATGAATTAAAATACTGGGTGGAGCTTGGAATAGACGGAATTGAGTGCTATTCTCCATATAACAAGGACGGCGCGGAATATTATATTGATTTTTGCAAAAAAAATAATTTAATGATATCGGGAGGCTCCGACTGTCACGGAAATTTTATACCTTCTAGGAAAATAGGAATTCCCAATGTTTCTTTGGATGATTTGGATATTAAAAAATTGATGGAATAATAACCCCGTAGGTGGAGGAAATATGCAAAACAAAAAACACGTTTCTGCAATAATTGTTGCAGCAGGAAAAGGAAAAAGGATGGATTCTGAAATACCAAAGCAATATATGGATATTGCAGGAAAAACAATTTTGGATACCACCCTGTATAAATTTGAAAAAAGTAATGATATAGATGATATTATTCTTGTTGTTAATAAAGAGGATATGGAATATGTAAAAGATGAAATTGCTCCTTTTTACAATAAAATAGCACATGTTGTAACCGGTGGGAAAACAAGGACGGAATCTGTTTATCAGGGTTTAAAAAGCGTTAGGAAAAAATGTAATATAGTTTTAATACACGATGGAGTAAGACCCTTTGTTTCCTATAATTTAATAAACATGTGCGTAGAAAATGCTGCTATTCATAAAGCTTGCGTACCGGTAATAGACGTTTTGGATACCATAAAGGAAGTTTCAGAAGACGGAATGGTTGTAAAAACATTTGACAGAAAAACATTAAGGGCAGTACAGACACCTCAGGCTTTTGATTTTAATATAATAAGGGAATGTTATGAAAATGCCATGACTGAAGCTGCAGAATTTACAGATGATGCATCCATTGTTGAATACTACGGTTATAAAGTAAAAGCAATAGATGGTTTATATAAGAATATAAAAATAACCACACCACTTGATTTAAGAATGGCAGAAATTATTGAAAACATTTTTTAAAGGAGCCGCTATGAAAATTGGAATTGGATACGATGTGCATGCTTTAACTGAAAACAGGGAATTAATAATAGGAGGGGTTAAAATTCCTTATGAAAAAGGTCTTTACGGTCACTCCGATGCAGACGTTTTAATTCATGCAGTTATGGACAGCCTTTTGGGGGCAATGGGAAAAGGCGACATAGGAAGATTATTTCCTGATACTGATACTAAGTATAAGGATGCAGACAGCCGTTTTTTATTAAGAAAAGTGTATGAATTAATGAGGGACAATCAATTTGTAGTCGGTAATATTGATGCTGTAATAATTGCTCAAAAACCAAAAATTTCTCCATTTATTGATGAAATGAGGAATAATATTGCCAATGATTTAAAAACTGACACTTCAAATATAAGTATTAAAGCAACCACCACCGAAAACCTGGGCTTCGAAGGAAGAGGTGAGGGTATAGGGGCTGAGTGTATATGCTTGTTGGTAATTAAGGAAAAATAATGAACTGAAGCTATTTATTGAGTATATATAATAGTATATCCCTGTGATATAATTTAGGTAATGAAAAGTAATAGTATATGGGACATATCTTCAGCGGAAGGGGTAACATGGAAACTTATCAAATTATATCGATTATAGGTGTTATGATTTTTATATATTTCATTTTTTTCAGAAATAAACGTTCAGCACAAAAAGAAATCAGTAATTTAAACGAAATTGAATATATAGGCTCATCAACCATGAAATTCGATGATGTAGCCGGAAACTATGAAGCTAAGCAAAGTCTTCTTGAACTTGTAGACTTCATACAAAATCCGGAAAAATACAACAAGTTTAATGTAAGGATGCCAAAAGGGATACTTCTTTACGGTGAACCGGGAACAGGGAAGACTTTAATGGCAAAAGCCTTGGCAGGAGAAGCAGGAGTGCCTTTCTATGCAGTATCAGGCTCGGATTTTGTGCAGGTTTATGCAGGCCTTGGTGCCGGAAGAATAAGAAACTTATTTAAAAAAGCAAAAAAAGCAGGCAGAAGCGTCATTTTTATTGATGAAATAGATGCAATAGGCAAGAAAAGAATGGCAGGCAACATTAAAGGAAGCGATGAAGGTGACAGAACTCTAAATGCGCTTCTAACCGAGATGTCGGGATTTGCCGATGATTCAGGAACAGTAGTGGTTGCAGCTACAAATAGAATTGATACCTTGGACAATGCTTTGTTAAGACCGGGAAGATTTGACAGACAAATAGAAATAATGCTTCCGGACAAGAACGCAAGAAAAGATATTATAAAGCTTTATTTAAATAAGGTAAATGCAGAAGATGTTAATATAGATGAATTAGCTGATTTGACGGTTTATTTCAGCGGTGCAATGATTGAGAATTTAATAAATGAAGCAGCACTGTCGGCAATAAGGCAAAGTTCGGATAAAATAACCGAAGACCATATAAAAAGAGCATACTTGGATGTATTAGCAGGAGTTGAAAAAAAGGATTATGACAACGGAATGCAAAAAACCGTTACATCATATCATGAGGCGGGACATGCTTTTATATCAAGATATTTGCTTCCTGAAAATAAAATTATCCGTGTTTCTGTAATTCCCACAAGCAAGGGAGCAGGAGGATATACGCTGAGCACTCCCAGCTCCGAAGAGGTAATGACCAAAAGGAAAATATTAAATCATTTATCTGTTTTAATGGCAGGAAGAGTATCCGAAGAAATATTTTTTGGAAATGAAAATATTACTGCAGGTGCACAAAATGATATTGAAAAAGCCACTTCTTTGGCAGTTGATTATGTTTCGAAATACAGTATGAATGATGCAGCATTTATAAATTATCAACTGCTGTCCGACAAACTGAGAATACCATTAACATCAGTTGAAAACTCAGTAAAAAAACTTACCTCTGAAATATATGAAGAAGTGTATAAGTTAATCGAAAGCAATAAGGAAAAAATTGAAAAAATTGCAAGATTATTAATGGAGAAAGAAGTTATTTACCAAGATGAATTGGATAATTTAATTTAAAAATATAGTTGAATATTATCTAAAACACAGGTTAAAATATTGCTAAATTGAAGCAGCCTTTGTAAAAACCAGTTGTAATAATTGCATAAATTTGATATAATTAAATTAAGATTTAGCCTGCGGTGTACGGAAATCTTTTAATTCAACCGACATAATGTAATAGGGAATTCAAGTTTGACTGCCTATGACAAGCCTGCTTTGACGGGACGCCAGAATCAGCCAACAGAGATCCCACCTGCCTAGGTGCGGGTATGAATTATAGGTTTGCGGCATTGCGGGTATTATTTATGAATGAAATTGGTGATTGAGACTGCGATATTAGATTCTCTAATAATTTTAGAGGATCTTTTTTTTTTAGGAAAATAGGAAAATAACATTTGCCTTAACTGTGAAATACATATATAATGATAATAAATTAGGAATACATTACCAATGATAAGAACAGGAGGAAAAGATGATAACAATAAAAGACGTTGCCAGACTTGCAGAAGTATCGATTTCAACCGTATCAAGAGTAATAAACGATTCAAAGCCTGTCAGCCCCGAAGTTAGAAAAAGGGTTCTAAAGGTTATTGAGGAAACCGGATATAAGCCAAATGATGTTGCAAGGAGCCTTGTAACAAGAAGATCTTATTTGATAGGTGTTATAGTGAGCAACTTAGCTAATAGTTATGTTGCAGATACTGTAAGAGGAATTGAAGAAATAGGAAAAATGTACGGATATGATATTCTTCTTTGCAGCAGCTATGGCAGCAAGGAAACTCAGGAAAAATATTTACAGCTGTTAGACAGAAAGCAAGCAGAAGGTTTGTTTCTTGTAGGAAGTATATTTGATGAAGAAATAATTAAATTAGCGAAAAGCTTTAATAAACCCTGCGTATTCTTTACCAGAGATATTCGTGAAGAGATAAATCATATAACTATTGACTGTAAATCTGCAATATATGAAGTTACAAAGTATTTATTTGAAGAAGGCCATAGGAAAATTGCATATTTTTCTGACTTTGAAAACAGGACTACAGTAGAAAATGAAAAGGTTGAAGGATATTTAAAAGCAATTGAAGATAATGAAATGGAATATTCTAAAATATACGTTGTTGGAGGAAACAAGCACAATGAGGCATATGATTTAGGGAAATCAATAATAGATGAAGTAAAGGATTTTACTGCTTGTGTTTGCAGCTCTGATGAAATAGCAATAGGAATATTGGACAGCTTTTTAGACAACGGAATAAATGTTCCGGATGATGTATCTATTGTAGGATTTGGAAATATTAGAGAAGGAAAATTTGTGAGGCCTGAACTGACTACAATAGGTGAGCCTTATTATGATGTGGGAGCTGTAGGCATGAGAATGCTTATAAAAATGAAAAAAGGAGACAAAATACAACAAGGACGTATGGAGCTGCCATTTACCATAGAAAAAAGAAAAAGTGTGAAAAACTTAAATTAGTAGTGCAAAGTTTGTTGAAATTAAGCTAATAATTTTATTTTGAACGCGACAATTATTGATAAAATAATCAAATTAATCCCCCTATAATAAAAAGACTATCTTTATTGCAGGGGGATTACAAATGAAAAAAAGATTTATTTTCACTATGATCGTATTGCTGCTTTTCAGTTACAATTCAATTAATGGCTATGAATACCATAAAGAAATAGACACCATTGAATATTTGCTAAATGAACGAATAATAATAATGAATGAATTTCTCTATGGTTATAAAGATATGTACAATTTAGAGGAGAAGTTAAGCAAAATTGAATCCGACAACTTGCTGCAAAATGACTTAGATATTTTATATAAGGTAATGAGCAGTCCTACAGATTATGAATTGGCAATGAACGTTAAGGTCCATGAAATTCATGCTATAGAGCTGACCGATGACGGATTGTTGATAAATGCTGACTTAAGTTGGCTTATGAAAGGATATGACGGGGAATTTAACTTGATTAGAAATTACAGCATTAAATGCATAGAAGCTGAAGAGCAATTATATTTGGCAAAATTAATGATTCTAAACGATCGGGAATAATATTTATTATACCAAAAACAGATGTATTATTATAAATATTTTAATATATTTTACAGTAAATAACAAAATATTAGATATATTAAAAAAACCCTCAAAAAAGAGGGTTTTTTAATAAAAGAATTTTTATCAAACTTTATCTTTATTTGACTTTTTATATTATTAATTATATAATTAATGCTATATGATTAATAAAATTAGAATATGGAGGTTAGCAAATTGCAGAACGAATTTGTACTATCAAAAAAAAGTGAATTTGCTGAATTGAAAGAGTACATTGATTCGGTAAAAAATTCACAAGGTGTGACTATGCAGATATTGCAAAAAGCACAAGGTATATTTGGATACTTGCCTATTGAAGTTCAACAGTTTATATCAGATGAAACAAATATACCTTTAGCCGATATTTATGGGGTAGTAACATTTTACACACAGTTTTCAACAGAAGAAAAAGGTAAACACAGAATCGGACTATGCCTTGGTACAGCTTGCTACGTAAAAGGTTCTCAGGAGATTTTGGACAAACTTGCCGATGAATTGGATGTAAAGGTGGGAAAGACAACCAAGGATAAGCTGTTCACCTTGGAAGCTACTCGCTGCTTAGGCTGCTGTGGATTAGCTCCTGTTATGGTAGTTGATGAAGATGTATATGGCAGATTAGAAGTAACAAAAATACCTAATATTCTAAAAAAATACCAATAGGAGGTCACCATGAAGTCATTGGAAGAATTGAGAAAAATAAGAGAAGAAGCAATAAAAAATGTTGAAATGCGCAATCCCGACAAAGATATAAGAGTAGTTGTTGGCATGGCCACATGCGGAATTTCTGCAGGTGCCAGACCTGTTCTTTCCACATTCGTAGATGAAGTGGCAAAAAGAAATCTAAAAAATGTACAAGTTGTTCAAACAGGCTGCATAGGAATGTGCACATATGAGCCAATCGTAGAAATATATGCTCCTGACAAGGAAAAGGTGACATATATTCATGTTGACTCTGAAAAAGCGAAAAGAATAGTTGCAGAGCATTTGGTAAACGGTAGTGTTGTAAGAGAATACACAATAGGATCAGAAATTTAGATTAATGAAAATGGAGGTAAAACCATGGCGATTTTCAGGTCTCATGTTTTGATATGTGGGGGAACCGGATGTACTTCTAACAAATCTCAATTAGTTAAAGCAAGATTTGAAGAGAAAATAAAAGAAGTAAAATTAGACAAAGAAGTTCAGGTTGTGGGAACGGGCTGCTTTGGTCTTTGCGAAGAAGGCCCCATAGTAATAGTTTATCCTGAAGGTTCATTCTATTCAAGAATGACTGTGGAAAAGGTTGACGAAATAGTTGATGAGCACTTGTTAAAAGGAAGGATAGTAGAAAAATATTTATTTAAAGAAAAAGCAAAAGTGGAGCATGCAGAAGAGCATAAATCTTTGATGGAAGTTCAGTTTTACAGCAAGCAAAAAAGAGTTGCGCTCAGGAACTGCGGTTTAATAAATCCTGAAGATATTAATGAATATATAGCAAGAGACGGTTATATGGCTTTAGGAAAAGCATTGACGGAAATGACTCCTGAAGGTGTAATACAATTAATGAAAGAAGCTAACTTAAGGGGAAGGGGTGGAGCCGGATTCCCTGCAGGAGTTAAATGGAGTTTTGCAGCTCCAAACAAGGCAGACCAGAAATATATAATATGCAATGCTGACGAAGGAGACCCCGGTGCATTTATGGACAGAAGTGTTCTTGAAGGAGACCCCCATGCAGTATTGGAAGCAATGGCTATAGCAGGTTATGCAATCGGAGCTACAAAAGGATTTATATATGTTAGAGCAGAATATCCCATTGCTGTTCGAAGATTACACATAGCAATTGACCAAGCAAGAGAGCTTGGACTATTGGGTAAAAATATATTTAATTCAGGCTTTGATTTTGATATAGAAACAAGACTTGGTGCAGGCGCATTTGTATGCGGAGAAGAAACAGCACTGATGCAGTCAATCCAAGGAAACAGAGGTATGGCAAAGGTTAAGCCTCCATTCCCGGCTAATAAAGGCTTATGGGGAAAACCAACAGTAATAAACAATGTTGAAACCTTAGCTAATATACCGCAGATTATAATAAATGGACCGGAATGGTTTAAAAGCTTCGGCACAGTAAAATCACCGGGAACAAAAGTATTCGCATTAGGCGGGAAAATTACAAATACAGGACTTGTTGAAGTGCCAATGGGAATAACATTAAGAGAAGTAATATATGACATTGGAGGAGGATGTCCCGGAGGAAAAGCATTTAAAGCAGTTCAAACAGGCGGACCTTCCGGTGGATGCTTGACAGCTGAGCATCTTGATACTCCTGTCGACTATGAAAATCTTGCTGCCGTAGGCTCAATAATGGGCTCAGGCGGAATGATAGTAATGGATGAAGACAACTGTATGGTTGATATTGCAAGATTTTTCTTGGACTTCATAGTTGATGAATCATGCGGTAAATGTACACCTTGCAGAGTTGGAACAAAAAGAATGTATACCATTCTTGAAAGAATCACTCAAGGAAAAGGCACATTAGAAGATTTGGATGAACTTGAAAGTTTGGCAATAAGTATTAAGAATTCATCACTATGCGGTCTGGGACAAACAGCACCAAACCCGGTATTGGCTACACTCAAATATTTTAGGGATGAATATATTGCACACGTGGTGGATAAGAAGTGTCCTGCGAAGCATTGCAAAGCATTGTTAACTTATGAAATTGACAAGGATAAATGCACAGGATGTACTCTTTGTGCAAGAAAGTGTCCTGTAAGTTGTATTTCAGGAACTGTTAAAAATCCTCATGAAATAGATCAAGAAAAATGTATTAAATGCGGAAATTGTTACAGCGTATGCAGATTTGGCGCTGTACAAAAAAATTAAGGAGGAGGATTAGTCGTGGCCTTAGTAAAACTTAATATAAATGGAAAAGAAATAACAGCTGAAGCTGGGAAAACAGTACTTGAAGCAGCCTTAGAAAATGGCATAGAGATTCCGCACTTGTGTTTTGATGAAAAATTGGAAGTGTATGCAGGGTGTGGATTATGTATTGTAGAAATAGAGGGACAGCCTAAAATTGCAAGAGCATGTGCAACTCCCGTTTCAAACGGATTAGTAGTAAGATCAGATACTGAAAGAGTAATGGAAGCAAGAGATAATGCACTCAGGTTATTGGTATCTCAGCATATAGGAGACTGTAAAGCCCCATGTGCATTGAATTGTCCGGCACAGACAGATGTACAGGGATATGTTGGTTTAGTTGCCAATAAGCAATATAGAGAATCATTAAAACTTATCAAAGAAAAATTACCTATACCGGCATGTATAGGAAGAGTTTGTCCACATCCTTGTGAAGATGCATGCAGAAGACAATATGTGGAAGAGCCGATATCAATAGCATGTATTAAAACATTTGCAGCTGATTACGATTTAAATTCAGGCAATCCGTATATTCCTGAATTAAAACCTGAAACAGGCAAAAGGATTGCTGTTGTAGGAGCAGGCCCTGCAGGACTTTCTGCAGCATATTATCTGTTGGTAGACGGACATGAAGTAGATATATTTGAAGCAATGCCAAAACCCGGCGGAATGCTTAGATATGGTATTCCTGAATACAGACTTCCAAAAAATGTAGTTGATGCAGAAGTGGCAATAATAGAACAAATGGGTGCAAACATCAATTATGGCATAAAAATTGGCGAAGACATGTCCTTAGAATATTTGCAAGATAAATACGATGCAGTATTCCTTGGAATAGGAGCATGGAAGAGTTCACCTATGAGATGTGAAGGGGAAGACACTCCCGGAGTTTTAGGTGGAATTGATTTCTTAATAAAAGTAGCAGAAAATAAACCTGTTAAATTAGGCAAGAAAGTAATAGTAGTAGGTGGCGGTAACACTGCAATGGACGTTGCAAGAACAAGTATTCGTTTAGGTGCAGAAGAAGTAAGAGTTGTTTACAGAAGAAGTGAAGAACAAATGCCTGCCGAAGAAATAGAAATAAAAGAAGCGAAAGAAGAAGGAGTAATATTCTCATTCTTGTCAGGACCTTCATTAGTTGAAAGTGACGGTGAAAAAGCAACAGGGCTTAAATGTGAAAAGATGGTTCTTGGTGAAAAAGATGCATCAGGAAGACAAAGACCTGTACCAACCGGCGAATTCGTAACATTTGAAGCAGATACAATAATTGCGGCAATAGGTCAGGAAGTTGACTGCGGTAAAATTAATGTAGGACAGGGAAGAAAGAAAAATATAGTAATAAATGAAGATACTTTTGAAACAAATATTAAAGGTGTGTTTGCAGGAGGAGATGCAGCAACAGGTCCTAAGATAGCTATAGACGCAGTTGCTCAAGGTGGACATGCTGCAGCAGTTATAAGCAGTTATCTTGCAGGACAAATGATTCCTTACAAAGAACTGCCTTTAGTATATACTGAAGTAACAGAAGAAGACTATGTTGACGAAGAAAGAATTCCAAGAGTTCCTCACAGAACTGTTGAAGCTGAAATAAGAAAGCATAACTTCCAGCCTATACTTCCTACAATGACAGAGGAAGAAGCAGTGAGAGAAGGACAAAGATGTCTTGAGTGCGGTTGTAAGGATTACTTTGAATGTCAGTTGGTTGACTATATTAAGAAGTATGAAGTTGATACTGAAAAATATCATGCAGACAATGAAAAGAAATTCAAAGAAACAGATCATCCGTTCATTTCACAAAATGTTGACAAATGTATACTTTGCGGACTTTGCGTACGTACATGTGACGAAGTTGTAGGAGCGTCAGCTTTAGGCTTTGTTGAAAGAGGAAATGAAACATTTGTAGCGCCTGCATTCCAGCAGGAATTAAAAGCAACCAACTGTATTTCCTGTGGTCAGTGTATTGATGTATGTCCAACGGGTGCTTGGCTGGACAGAAGAGATAATATGAAGGAAATACCTTTAGACTTAACACAAACCAAGTCAGTTTGCAGCTACTGCTCTGTAGGATGCGAGATTGTTTATGAGCACAAGGATAATATGGTATATCTTGCTTCCAGCAAGGAAAATGAAATACCTGCCTGCGGAAAAGGTAAATTTGGTATAGAGCATATTAATAACAAAAACAGACTCCTACAACCAAAGGCTAAGGTTAAAGCAAACTATGCAAACATAGCACTTGACACTGCATTGTTTGAAACAGCTATACGATTAAGAAGCATACAAAATATGTACGGTGATGACCAAGTAGCATTTGTTGTATCACCTAAATTGACCAATGAAGAATTTAAATCTATAAAAGCTGTAGCAGATGAATTAAATACTAAGTTCAAAGGTTCATTTATGGTTGATTCAGAGCCGGGAATTGAAGCAGTATTAGGCAAGAATGAATCTACTATAACTGCTGAAGAATTAGACAATGCTGATTTAATTATTTCAGCAGGACAATTATACGAGCACCATCCTGCAGCAGGAATGAAATTAAGAAGACTTTCAACTACAAAGAAAATAATTTCTGCATCAACTATTGCAACAAAGATGAATAACTTTGCAGTAAAAGCAGATGTGACAGACTATGAAGTGTTCTTTACACGTGTTATGAAAGCATTGGTTGACAACGGAGTTATTAAGAAAGATTCAATAGGCCGTTTTGAAAACGGTGAAGAGCTGATTAAGTTATTAGACAAAGTAGAAGTTCTTCCTGAAGCTCAAGTAGTGGCAGAAGCTTTCAAGAAAGCAAGAAAACCGATTATCATTGCAGATGAAAACACAGTTCCAAAAGCTGCATTAAAAGTATTGGCTGACATAACCGTATTAGCAGGAAACGACAAACGTCCGCACAGAGGTTTGATTGTTCTAAAAGCTAAAGCAAACAGCCAGGGAGCTTGGAACATTGGTTTCAGAACTCCTGGAGAAGAAATCAAGAAAGCATTGTTAAACAATGAGCTTAAGGGCTTAGTTGTAATAGGCGAAGATATATTAGGAAATGTTCCTGAGCTTAAGAAAGCTATCGACAATCTTAAATTCTTTGCAGCATTTGACATAATGGAAAATGAAACTACTGCTAAAGCCGAATACGTACTTCCTCTTTGCAGCATTGCTGAAAGCAATGGTACAATAGTAAGTGCAGACGGCACTGTAAGAAATGTAGTTCAAGCAATAAAACCATTAACAGGCATGTCAAACCTACAGATGTTCGAAAAATTAGCTCAATTGTTAAATGCAGCATACAAAGAAGATGCTAAAGATGAAGCAAAAGTTCAACTATACGTACCTACTTTAAACAGCAAGGAAAAGGACTACGAAGTTTACGACACAGTTGAAAAAGCATTCTTGGCAAGATTAAAAGAAAACTGCATTAAAGCAGTATAATGACAAAGGGACGGGGGAGCTGTCACATTCCCTCAACCTAAAAACTGTACAACATTAGAGATTCTGTGAAAATTCAGAATCTCTTTTTTTTATTTTATTAGAATGGCTGAGGCAATTCCAAAGTAAACCAAGAGTGTCAATGCATCTACAATTGTTGTAATTAATGGACCTGCCATTATTGCAGGGTCTAACTTAAGCTTTTTTGCTATTAAAGGAAGAGTTCCTCCAAATATTTTCGCTAAAATTACTGCAATTATTACGGTTAGGGATACGGTTAAAGAAACCATTAATTCTAATCTGTCAAGCAGCATGTTTTTTGCAAAGTTTACTGTTGCCAGAGAAATTCCTACTAATAGACTTATTCTGAATTCCTTCCATAGAACTCTCCAAATGTCTTTTAATACTACTTCTCCCGTTGCTAACCCACGAATTATTAATGTTGAAGATTGGTTTCCGGAGTTTCCTCCAGTATCCATAAGCATTGGAATAAATGCTGTAAGAACAACAACTGTACTGAGAATATCTTCAAATTTCTTAATAATGCCGCCTGTTACGGTAGCTCCAATCATTAATATCATTAGCCAAGGAATTCTTTGTTTTGCTAATGTAATTACACTTGAATCCAAATACGCCTCATCGGATGGCACCATGGCAGCCATCCTTTGGAAGTCTTCGGTTGCCTCTTCTTCCATTACATCCATTATATCATCAAATGTAATAATACCTGTTAATCTATGCTCTTTATCAACAACAGGTAATGCCATAAAACCGTATTTTTTAAAAATATTTGCTATGATTTCCTGATCATCATGAGTTTCAACATATATAACTTCTTCTAACATAATATCATTTATGCTTTGTTCAAACTCAGAAACAACCAAATTTCTCAATGATACTATTCCTTCTAACTTTCTTTTCTTGTCCGTAACATAACATGTATATATTGTTTCCTTGTTTAATCCTATTTCTTTAATATGCTCAAGTGCTTCCTTAACTGACATGTTTTTCTTAAGCTCAACATATTCAATTGTCATTATGCTTCCGGCTGACTGCGCTGGATATTTTAAAAATTGATTAATTAAAACTCTTTCTTCCTGTGTTGAGTTTATTAAAATTTTATTGACAACATTAGCAGGCATTTCTTCAATTAAGTCTATCATGTCATCAAAAAACAGCTCATCTAAAATAAATTTTAATTCTTTATCTGTAATAGTATTCATTATATCAGCTTGTTGTTCCGCTGAAAAATAAGAAAAGACCTCAGCTGCAATACCCTTTGAAAGCATCCTAAAAACAAGCAATGTTGTTGGTAGGTCTAAAGGTTCTATAATTTCCGAAATATCTACTTCATTCATTTCAGAAAGTTCCTTTTTTAACTGAATATACTTTTTTTGCTCAATTAGTTCTAAAATATTTTGTTTTTCCATTTTCTACTCCTTTTAAATACTTGTTGTCATATCCTATAAAAGAAGACACAGTGGTAAACATAGCTTCCTTAACAGGATTATTCTGCTTTCTTGTTAAACTATCAGGCAAAGGCTCAGAATCCATATTTATCACTCCTTACAATTATTTTAGAAATTCATAGTTCATTATATCATGATTTAGTATAAATATAATAAATGTTTTATTTGAATATTACAACATAAATTATAAACCTCTTATTCAAATGAGTACAAGGTGAATAATTATTATTTGAATATTGGCAAAAATAAGTTATAATTAATTAAAATGACTATGGAGAGGGAAATGGAACAATATTTTACTCAAAACCCCACATCTGAAAAGGAAATCTTTAAATTCGAATGGAATGTGAAAGAAGAAGTTTTTATTTTTTACACAAGCAACAGTGTTTTCTCCAAAAATGGAGTGGATTTTGGCTCCATGCTTTTAATAGAAACAATTTTAAATGAAAATAAAGAATTTAGCGGCAGTATTTTAGACTTGGGCTGTGGTTATGGTACCTTGGGTATTATTGCTGCTAAGATATTAAAAAAATCCTTTGTTACTATGTGCGATGTAAATGAAAGAGCCTTGGAATTGTCAAAGATGAATGCAAAGGAAAACAAGGTTGATGACAGAATCAAAGTATTAACTTCCTCTTCATTTGAAAATATTAAGGATAATTACGATATTATTATGACTAATCCTCCCATTAGGGCAGGTAAAGAAGTAGTGTTTTCCTTTTATGAAGGCGCATATGAACATTTAAACAATGGCGGCAAGCTTTATGTTGTAATTCAAAAGAAACAAGGAGCCCCAAGCACAAAAGCAAAGCTTGAAAGCTTATTTGGCAACTGTGAAACAGCAAATAAAAAATCAGGGTATTCTATTTTTAGATGTATAAAAAAATAACTGCTTCTAAGTGGCAGCAATGCATTTTTTATAGTGACTGCTCAAAATTTCAAAGCCTAAGTATCCCATTCTACGTCCAAATGAGCGAAGGAGTATTGTTTAACCAGCACTTTTTCCATTCTTTTGTTTTGCTGCAAAATAGTTTACTTCAGCACCCATAAGAAAAATAATTGACAAAATATAAATCCATATAATAAATACAAATAATCCGGACAAATTCCCATAAATGGAATTTATAAAGACAACCCTGGTGCTTACATAGCGTGAATATAAGTAAGAACCGGCTATTGAGCCTACTGAAGCAAATATTGCACCCGGATATGCGTATGTAAATTTAACCTTTTCATAAGGCAAAAATTTATATGATGCTAATAAAATAATGAATATTGCAAAAAATGCAAAAGCAAATCTTAGTATATCAATTAATATAAAATTATAGTCCTCAAAAATGGATACTCCTTTAATGAAGAGCAATAAAGAGCTTCCTGCAACAATAACAGCAAAAATAATTTGCATTGATATCATTAAAGCCAAAGTAAACAAAATTCCTCTTAACCTTAGGAATAAAAAGTTCTTTTTAGTATTGAATCCATATGCTATATTGATCCCATTTATAATGGCTGCACTGCCGGAAGTAGCCGACCATATTATAATGAGCATGCTGATGGTTAAGTAAGGCTTGCTGCAGCTTCCCACGGAGTATTTTAATACATTGTAAATAATGTTGTGCACTTCTTTAGGAATCACATTGGATAATGAATTCAATATATTGTAGATGTATTCACTATAGCCGCACAGCAAAGATATTGCCATAATAAGAAACGGGAAAATACTTAATATTATATAATATGATAATTGAGCACTCAGTGCAAAAATATTGTCTTCCGTTGTCTTATTTATAAGTTTTGTAGTAAAAATTAAAATTTTTTTAATCATAAATTCACCCTACATTATTATTAACAAATAATATACTTATTATGAGTAACTGTTAACTGACCAGAAACTACGAATCTATATTTTAAAAATAAAGAACCTTCGCTTAACTCAGATGATAACACCGTTGAAGTGAACCGTAATTATTATGTTAAGGTTATTAGGTCATTCTGAAAATCGCTTGATTTATTTTATATGGTAGTGGTATAATTAAAGCAGGCAAAAAAAATTAATGGGAGGATAAAATGGAAATTAAAAAGATTTGCATAGTTGGAACAGGTACAATGGCAAAAGGTATTGTACAAACATTTGCACAAGCAGGATATCCTGTTATAGTAAAGGGAAGACCCGGCAAAACGTTTGACACATTAGAAACCGTAATAGGTAAGGGATTAAGTAAGCTGGTATCAAAAGGAAGAATAGAACAGTCTAAGATGGACGAAACTTTAGGAAACATTTTCAAAACCACTACATATGAAGAATGTACAGACGCAGATTTGTTTATCGAAGCAGTTGCAGAAGACATGGTTACAAAACATGCAATGTTTGCTGAAATAGAAGCTGTAGCAAAGGAAGGGGCAATATTATCAACCAATACATCATCATTGTCCATCACTGAAATTGCTGCAAAAGCAAAAGCCCCCGGCAGAATAATAGGAATGCATTTCTTTAATCCTGTTCCTGTTATGAAATTAGTCGAAATAATTAAAGGCAAAGTTACTGATGAAGAAGTTCATGCTGCAGTATTTGAATTATCTCAAAAAATAGGAAAAACACCGGTAAGTGTTGATGAAGCACCTGGATTTGTTGTAAATAGAGTGTTGATTCCATTGGTTAATGAAGGTATAGGTATATTGGCAGATGGAGTTGCTACCGCAGAAGAAATAGACACTGCAATGAAATTAGGTGCAAACCATCCTATGGGACCATTAGAACTTGGAGACTTGATAGGACTTGATGTTTGTCTTGCTATTATGGAGGTTCTATATAATGAATTCGGAGATCCTAAATACAGACCGCATCCATTGCTTCGAAAAATGGTAAGAGCAAATCTGCTTGGAAGAAAAACAGGCAAAGGATTCTACGATTACAAGATGCCCTAACCCTATTTTTCAGAGTCTTTTTTCTGAAAAATAGCGGTAGGTCATTCGCAACGAATTCCCAATTTATGCGACGCAAGGAGCAAATAAATTGGTGAATGAGACTGAGAGATGCCCTAACCCTATTTTTCTGACCGAAGGGAGCCCTAACCCGCAACGAGACTGCGGAACCTTATGTTTTAAAAGACAAAAAAATAGAGGGGCGGTGCTGCCGTCCCTTTTTGCATTTTTGATTCATTCCACTGCGATGCCTAACACTGTATATTAATGGTATGGGACACAACTTGATGGGCTGTCGCTCTTTGTGAGTTATAATATCAAGGAATGTCCCCAATAATGTGGTTATATACAAATAAAATGGGATATAATGAATACAATAAATGAAGCAAAGACCTGTGTCTTTGCCCTAATGTATTCATTGTATCGGTGTGAAGCAAGCCGATTTGGCGGCTTGCACTTATGATAAAATAAATATATTGGAATAAATAGCTTGAATTATGCCCATTCATTAATTATAATTAAATCTATTAATAGATTATTATAATGCTTAAATACAGGTACTTAAGATATAAATACAGGAGGGAAAAATGAGCGATTATAACAATGAAAATGAGAACAGGGAATCGGTTAATTTTATTCAAAAGATAATTAATGAGGACCTGGAAAAAGGCACTTACGGGAACAGAGTACATACAAGATTTCCTCCGGAGCCTAATGGCTTTTTACACGTGGGTCATGCCAAGTCAATATGCTTGAATTATGGATTAGCCAAAAAGAACAACGGAACTTTCAATTTAAGATTTGATGATACAAATCCTACTAAAGAAGACGATATATTTATTGAATCAATTATCAAGGATGTTAAATGGCTTTGCCCTGATTGGGAAGAGAGAATTTTTTATGCCTCAGATTACTTTGACCAAATGTACAACTATGCAGTTGAATTAATAAAGAAGGAATTGGCATTTGTGGATGATTTATCAGCAGATGAAATCCGTGAATACAGAGGTACATTGACAGAGCCGGGTAAGGAAAGTCCCTACAGAAACAGGACTGTTGAAGAAAACTTAGATTTGTTTGAAAAAATGAAAAACGGTGAATTTCAAGACGGTGAAAGAGTTCTAAGAGCTAAAATCGACATGGCAAGCCCAAATATCAATATGAGAGATCCTGTTATTTACCGCATACTTCATGAATCTCACTACAACACAGGCGATGAGTGGTGTATTTATCCCATGTATGACTATGCTCATCCCATAGAGGATGCCATAGAAGGCATTACACATTCAATCTGTACATTGGAATTTGAAGACCACAGACCGTTTTATGACTGGGTGTTAAGCAATATAGATGATTTTAAAGATGCTCCCACAAAACAAATCGAATTTGCCAAGTTGTTTTTATCAAAAACAATGATGGGCAAGAGATATTTGAAACTAATGGTTGAAGAAGGATATGTGGACGGCTGGGATGATCCTCGTATGCCTACTATTGCAGGATTCAGAAGAAGAGGGTACACTCCTGAAGCCATACATAGTTTCTGTGAAGCAATTGGAGTTTCAAAGGCTCAAAGTGTGGTTGATATTGCTATGCTTGAATATGCTATAAGAAATGATTTAGGACCTAAAGTTCCAAGAACAATGGCTGTTTTAGATCCAATAAAGCTTATAATAACCAACTTTCCTGAAGATAAGATTGAATATGTTGAAACGGAAAACAACCCTGATGCTCCGGAAATGGGTACTCGTATGATACCTTTTACAAGAGAAGTATATATTGAAAGAGAAGATTTCATGGAATTTCCTCCTAAGAAATATTTCAGGCTCTTCCCCGGCAATGAAGTTAGGCTTAGAAATGCATACTTTGTAAAATGTGTTGATTTCAAAAGGGATGTAGACGGAAATGTTACTGAAGTTCATTGCACATACGATCCTGAAACAAAGAGCGGCTCAGGCTTTACAGGCAGAAAAGTAAAGGGGACACTCCACTGGATTTCAGCAAATCATTGCATAGATGCAGAAGTAAGACTTTATGATTACATGATGGAAGATGAGGAATACGACAAAACTAATTTCTTGGAAAAACTAAATCCTGAATCTAAAGTTGTATTGAAGAACTGTAAGGTTGAACCTTCAATGAATGAATTCAAAGCAGGCGACAGATTCCAATTTTTAAGGCACGGATACTTTATGATTGACCGGGATACAACTGATGATAACTTGATTTTCAACAGAATAGTATCCTTAAAAAGCAGCTTTAAAAGTAAGGGGACAAAGAAAATTTGAATATTGATGAGATAATTAAAAACAGTTTAACAGAAAACAAATTCATATATGGTATTTTTACTACCCCAAGGATTAAATCTCAATACAAAAAAACAACTGTCAGAGCAATTGTAATAAAGGACAGTAGTTATCTGCAGCTGGAGAAATTTACCGACACACAGGTATTCCACGAAAATTTAACCTATGAAGATGCTTTTGATGTTTTGCTTAACATGGTCAACGAATATCGCAATATAAACTTATTTACTGCAGATGCAGATTATCAAATACTAGTAAGCAAAAAAGGTAGTATTAAAATTATACAAAACGAACCTGCAAAAAAATTGAAGAAAGAAGAGCATAATAAGGAAAAACAATACATAATAAGCGAAAATCAACCTTGCGACTTTCTGATAATTTTAGGAGTTATGAACAAAGATGGCAAGGTTTATACCAAAAAATATGATAAATTCAAACAAATAAATAAATTCTTGGAGATTGTTGATGATTCTTTAGCGGGAAAAAACATTCAAGATGGGCTTACGATTATTGATTTTGGCTGCGGAAAAGCATATCTTACATTTGCTCTATATTATTATTTTCATTATATAAGAAGAATTAATGTGAAAATAACAGGGCTTGATTTAAAAGAAGAAGTGATTGAGTTTTGCAATGAAACAGCCAAAAGCCTTAACTATGAAAATCTTAAATTCATGTATGGAGATATCAGTGATTTTGAATATAAAAACAAAGTAAATATGGTAGTTACACTTCATGCATGTGACACTGCAACAGACGCAGCTCTTGTAAAGGCAATTGCCTGGGATTGCGATATTATTTTGTCTGTACCTTGTTGTCAGCATGAGCTTTTCAATAAAATTGAAAATGAAGATTTAAATCCTATGCTTAAGCACGGGTTAATAAAGGAGAGAATGTCCTCTTTAATTACCGATTCATTGAGGAGTTTATTTTTAGAAACTAAGGGGTACAAGGTGCAGTTAATGGAATTCATATCAATGGAGCACACTCCTAAAAACATTCTAATAAGAGCTGTTAAGGCAAATAAGAATACAAATTTGGCAGAAATTGAATACGAACAATTCAAGAAATTTTGGAATCTCAGCGGTCTGTTTATAGAAAACTATTATAAAACATTTAATTGATGAAAGTGCGAAGCTGCGGAATCATATTTCACTGTTATTTGGGGGATATTACATGAATAATGAAATAGAATTTAGCAAACAAGACAGAGAAAAATTTGAATATATTCTGGATAACATTCCGGATGCCATAACAATAGTTGATAATTACGGCAAGGTGATATTTT
>JAQVRY010000085.1:0-2968 GCA_028700795.1 Tissierellia bacterium
TAGTAAGCGATTTTGAAGTTATAGTTGTAGAACAAGGAAGAGAGTCCGTCGATTATAAAATAGTTCAAATTTTTAAGCAGGGCGATATATTGATAACTCAGGATTACGGACTTGCAAGTTTACTTTTAGGAAAAGCTTTGGCAATCATTCATACAGCAGGTTTCTTTATTAATAAGAATAATATAGATAGTCTGCTTCAATCAAGATATATAAGTGAAAGAATAAGAAAACAGGGTGGGAAAACAAAAGGACCGTCCAAAAGAAGAAGAGAACAGGATGAAAACTTTAAAAAATGTCTATATAAGGTTTTAAGAGAATATATGTCAAATAAGAAGCCCTAACCCTATTTTTCAGAACCTGACTTGGGGACATTCCTCCTACCATCAGAGACTATCCCCAAATAGGGAGGTGTGTCCCCATACCACTAATAAATAGAGGTAGGGCTTTCGCAACGATTATGATTTACCCAATTTCTTTGACCGGAGGGAGAAAGAAATTGTAGGTAATTCAAACGCAACGAGTTCCGAATTTATGCGACGATAGGAGCTGATAAATTCGTGAACGGAGACTGCGCTTCCAAAATATGCGACCTAGGGGAGCAAATATTTTGGTGAATGAGACTGCGAGGTGCCAACTAAATGATTTTTATTTTTCAATACTCCCCAACACATCATCAACAATTCTGTCAGATGAAGATTTGTTGTACATTTTCTTCATGTTTTTGCGCATGGCAGACAGAAGTTCAGGATTATTTATTAAATCAATAGTGCTGTTTACAATTTGATAAGTATTATTGGCTATAATTGCTGCACCTTTCTTTTCGAAATACATTGCATTTTCCTTTTCCTGACCGGGTACCGGCTTGATTATAATAAGGGGCAGCTGTACTGACAATGCTTCCGTCAGTGTAATTCCCCCCGGCTTGGTAATCATACAGCATGAAATTTTATAAAGTTCATGAATATCTTCAATAAACCCGAATACTTTTAGATTTCTAAGTCTCAATGATTCCAATTTTGTTTTCTGAAACATATTGTTGCCGCAAACTACCGCTACCTGAATATTTTTATTTTTGCACAACTCCGTACATACTTTTTTTATATCCTTAAATACACCAAAGGCGCCTGAGTTTATAAGAACTACTCTTTTTCGTCTATTAATATTATACTTGGCATGGAGTTTAGAAATATTGTCTATTTCTTCAAAAGCATCCCTGATGGGTATACCGGATACAACTATTTTTTCCGGAGGGATATTCATTTTTTTGAATTCTTCTTGCAATTCATTTGTTGCAATATAAAACTTGTCAATTTCTTTGCTTATCCAAAGTTTATGAGCATAATAGTCGGTTACTATATTAAAGACAGGTATATTTTCCCCTTTGTCATTCTTTAGCTTTGAAGATGCCAATATGGGGAAAGTATTAATTATAACATTAGGTTTAAATATTTCAGAAATTTCCTTCAATTTTGAAAATCCAAAGTTCCTGTACAATTCGATTGCTTTCTTATCTGTAAGTTTTTCTGAACCAAAATAAAGCTTTGAGTAAGCTTTTCCAAAATCATAGCTTCTAATATATGCCTTTTTTATAGCTTCGGTGATTTTGGGATGTGTTTCAGTAAACAAATCTACAACAACCACATTATTATATCCCTTTTTAATAAATGCGTTTCTTATTGCAGTTGCAACCATCTTATGACCGTTTCCAAAAGGTGCGGTTGTTATCAATATATTTTTGTCCATAAAACCTCCGGAAATGATTATTGTTGTTCTGTTTATTCGTCCTTTTTAATATTATAATATATAACTTGGATAAATGAAAGAGAGTATATTGTAATATTTAGGGAGGAAAAATGCAGAAAGAATTTTTGGAGACCTTCATCTTGGTCTTTCTTGCTGAAATGGGAGATAAAACCCAGTTGATGCTGATGACCTTAGCAACCAAATATTCAATAATTGAAGTGCTTTTAGGAATATTTCTTGGTGTTTTTTTAAATCATGGCTCTGCAGTCTTTATAGGCAGCTGTATATCTAATTTAATTGACGAATATCTTCTTCAACTATTTGCAGGAGTTATTTTCATAATTTTCGGAATTATTACTATTGTATTTGAAGACGAGGGTAAAAGCAAAAAGCAATATAGTCTAGGTCCTGTTATTACCATTGCTCTCACCTTTTTTCTTGGAGAAATGGGAGATAAAACTCAGCTTACATGCATGACCTTATCCATGGACGCACACTATCCTTCAGTAGTATTGGCAGGCTCCGTAACGGCAATGCTGGCAATAGGTTTGGCAGGAATTATTATCGGAACATCATTGACTAAATTTGTTCCTTCTTATATAATAAAAACAATATCCGGACTTATATTTATAGTATTCGGAATAATAAGGATGATAATATAAATGAATATAGAAAACATAAAAGATAAGCTTAAAAACATGAAACTAAGACCAATAGACTTTGATGTAAGCTTTGCAGTATTGGTTCCCATAATTGAAATCGATGGAGAATTAAATTTAATATATGAGGTTAGGTCAAATTCTATTACACAACCGGGAGAAATTTCGTTTCCGGGAGGAAGAATTGAAGAAGGTGAAAGCCCCAAAAAAGCTGCAATAAGGGAAGCTTCAGAGGAATTATTGCTAAACAAGTCAAATATTGAAATAATTTCTGAACTTAATTATGCTTCGAGCAAAAGCGGTGCTTTTATATACACATTTTTAGGGCTGATTAAGGATGTTTACGCGGATGAAATAGAATATAACATCGATGAAGTATCGAAAGTTTTCTTTGTACCATTGTCATTTTTTTTAGAAAACCCACCTGAAAAATATTATATGAATTATTATCCAAAAGCCGACAAGGATTTTCCTTATCATATGGTCAATAACGGAGAGGATTACAATTGGGGAAATATCAGATATCCGGTTTATTTTTACAAGTACTTCAATTATATAATATGGGG
>JAQVRY010000085.1:3068-6351 GCA_028700795.1 Tissierellia bacterium
CTGCCTTTAATTGAAGGACTTAATGCTGATGAAAATCATATTTTTGAAATATTAAAGTTAATTAAGAATACAAATATTAAGAAAATCAATTTGCTGCCTTATCATGACATAGCCATGCATAAATACGAAAAATTAGGTCGTGAATATTCTAAAAATATGAAAAGACCAACAGATGAGAAATTGAAAAGATATAAAGAAATATTTGAAAAAGAAGGATATAAAGCCAAAATAGGAGGTTAATATGCGCGGATATACTGAAAGAACCAAGCGATTAAGAGAAATAAGCACAACCACACAACCATCGGTTAGTTTAGAGAGAGCTTTAATTGAGACGGATTTTTATGAGAAATATTACGGCACAGTGGAAATTCCTGTATTGAGAGCGTTAAATTTTAAGAATTTAATGCAAAAAAGGAAACTTTATATTGGCGAGGACGAACTCATCGTAGGAGAAAAAAGCGAAGGGCCTCAAGTAGCTCCCACATTTCCGGAACTTTGCTGCCACACTGTTGAAGATATGACTGTCATGAATGACAGAAAATATATAAGCTTTAAAGTTAAGGAAGAAGATAAAAAACTGCAGCAGGAAAAAATTATCCCATATTGGGAAAGTCGCTCCATTAGGCATAAAATTTTGGAATCCATGACACAGGAATGGAAGGACTGCTATGCTGCAGGAATGTACACTGAATTTATGGAGCAAAGAGCTCCCGGACATACAGTTGCAGACGGTAAAATCTATGAAAAAGGGTTCCTTGATTTCAAGAAAGAAATAGAAGAAGAAATTGAAAAGCTAAATTTTATAAATGACCCTGATGCATACGAAAAAAAGGCGCAGCTTGAGGGTATGGCTATTTCATGCGACGCAATTATTATTTATGGTCAAAGATATGCAAAATATGCAAGAGAATTGGCATCAAAGGAAACAAATCCAAAAAGAAAAGAAGAATTATTTTGGATTGCAAAAAACTGTGACATAGTACCTGCCAATAAGCCCGAAACTTTTGCTCAAGCCTTGCAGATGTATTGGTTTGTTCATATTGGAATAACTACGGAGCTTAATACATGGGATTCATTTTCACCGGGCAGACTTGACCAATATATTTACCCCTTCTATAAGAAAGAAAAGGAAGAAGGGACCATTGATTACTCTAAGGCAAGAGAGTTGTTGGAATGTTTTTGGATTAAATTTAACAACCAACCAGCTCCACCCAAGGTAGGAATAACTTTGAAGGAAAGTGGAACCTACACAGACTTTGCAAATATAAACACCGGAGGCATAAACCCCTATACGGGTGAAAATGGTGTAAATGAAATATCATATATTATACTTGACACAATGGATGAATTGAAGCTTCTTCAGCCAAGCTCCAATGTTCAAATAAGTGAAAAAACATCTGATGAATTTTTGAAAAGAGCTGTGGAAATTTCGAGAAAGGGCTGGGGGCAGCCGGCATTTTACAATACGGAGGAATTGATACAGGAGTTATTAAATGCAGGCAAGACATTAGAAGATGCACGATTTGGCGGAGCCAGCGGATGTGTTGAAACAGGCTGCCACGGAAGAGAAGCCTATGTTTTGACAGGTTATTTGAATGTTCCCAAAATATTGGAGCTTACATTAAATAACGGATATGACAAATATACAAGCAAACAAATTGGGATAAAAACAGGCAACCCTGAAGATTTCAGCTCCTATGAAGAGCTTTTCAATGCATTTGTAAAACAGCTAAATTATATTATTGAAGTTAAAATAAGAGGAAATAATGTAATCGAAAAACTTTTTGCTGAACACATGCCTTCAACATTTATGTCGGTGCTGACCGATGGCTGTAAAGAAAAAGGCAGAGACTACAACGCAGGGGGTTCAAAATATAACACAAGATATATTCAAGTTGTAGGAATAGCTACAATTACCGATTGCTTGTCATCTATTAAATACAATGTTTTTGATAATAATAGATTTACAATGGAAGAGATGTTAAAAACATTGGAATCAAATTTTGAAGGCAATGCTCAAATAAAGAATTTGGTTTTAAATCACACTCCCAAATATGGTAATGATGATGATTATGCAGATGATATAATGTTAGATATATTCACTACTGTAAGGGAGCTAATAAGAGGAAGAAAGACTGTGTGCGGAGGAACATATCAAATTGATATGCTTCCAACTACTTGCCACGTATATTTCGGCTCAGTGATGGGTGCTTCCCCAAATGGAAGGTTAGCTGAAAAACCGGTATCGGACGGTATATCCCCTGAGAAAGCAGCCGATGTAAACGGACCTACCGCAGTTATAAAATCCTGCTCCAAAATGGACCATACATCTACGGGAGGAACATTGCTAAACCAAAAATTCACACCTTCATCCATAGCAGGGGAGGAAGGAATCGAAAATGTATCTTCACTTATAAGGTCATATTTTGAATTGATGGGTCATCATATTCAATTTAACGTAATTGATAAAAAAGTTCTTTTGGATGCACAGAAACATCCGGAGGAGTACAAGGATTTAATAGTTAGGGTAGCAGGATATTCGGACCACTTCAATAATCTTGAAAAATCTTTGCAGGATGAAATAATTGAAAGAACCGAGCAGTCTTTCAAGGGTTAAACTTTATTTTCCTATTGACATATTTGAAACATATTGGTATTATCAATTTATAAAAGTAAATATGGCTCATATAAATCTCATAATATGGTTGAGATGTTTCTACAAAATGACCTTTAATCATTTGGCTATGAGTGAAAGTGTACATAGGGTTCCGAAGATTTCTTGCTGGACCGAGCGGTACAGATACTTTATGGTATTACACCGAAGGGATAAAAGCCCAGTCGGGTAGGTTTCACTCCTACTTTGACGGGCTATCTTTATTTTTTGTCATAATCTAATGATAAAATCATTAAACCAGGAGGAATAATACTATGAAACAATTTTTTAAGCTTGAAGAAAATAAAACTAATGTAAAGACAGAAGTTTTAGCAGGCATTACGACTTTTATGACAATGGCCTATATTTTAGTTGTTAATCCTGTCATACTATCATCAACCGGAATGGATTTTGGCGGCATATTTACTGCTACAGCCTTAGCCTCACTTATTGCAACACTTATGATGGCTCTCTACGCCAACTATCCATTTGCCTTGGCTCCCGGTATGGGACTTAATGCATTCTTTGCATTCACGGTTGTATTGGGACCAATGGGGAAGTCATGGGAATTTGCTTTAACTGCAGTATTAATTGAGGGAATTATATTTATTTTACTATCCTTTATAAAAG
>JAQVRY010000013.1:0-18727 GCA_028700795.1 Tissierellia bacterium
CAGATGTATTAGAAAATCCTGATAGTATATCTACAACAGTACTTGCTAAAGGTTTAGATTCTGGAACAGCTTTTGAAATATTATCAATTGATATTGCAGATGTAGATATAGGAAGAAATATAGGTGCGAAACTTCAAATGGAACAAGCAGATGCTGATAAGAAGATTGCACAAGCAAAAGCTGAAGAAAGAAGGGCAATGGCAGTAGCTAAGGAACAAGAAATGATTGCTGAAGTCCAAGCCATGAGAGCAAAGGTAGTAGAAGCAGAATCGCAGGTACCATTGGCATTAGCTACAGCTTTAAAGGAAGGTAATATGGGTGCAATGGATTATTATAATATGAAAAATGTATTAGCAGATACAGATATGAGGGATTCTATTTCTAAAGCAACTAAAGAAGATAACAATAAATTGTAGGATGTGATTAAATGGAACGACTGATAATTCTTGTTATCTGGGCTATAGGAGCCGCTGTTATTAGAAGTGCTAATAATAAAAACAACGAGGGGAAAACCAAAAAAAGAACAACTCAACCAAAAAGAAAAAATGTTTTTGGCACATTTATGGAAAACTTAGAAAAAGAAATGCAAAATGAAAAAGAAATGCAAAGGTTAGAACGACCGACACAATCAACACAATCAGCACAACCGTCACAACCATCCATGTTTTCAGATCCGCCTAAAACAAAGGCTCCACCAAAGCCAAAGGCGCCACCTAAACCTGTAGGTTTAGAAATTGATGCTATTGGTGGAGACGAGGAAATAGAAGGAATTAAGGAAGCTAATATATATAAAGGATCAAGATATAACAATATCGATTTTGACATAAAGAGAGACTTATTAAAAGGTATTATTTATTCTGAGATTTTGTCAGAACCTAAGAGTTTAAGAAATATGAAGAGAAGAGGTCGGTTATAAATATTTGATTAACAGGTGATATAGATGCAGCAGGCGTATGTGGCTTGCAAAATTCGCCACCGGGTGCGTGGGAAACAGCATTATTTAGATAAAAGGAGCAGTACTGTATAAAACAGATACTGCTCCTTTTACAAATTAGTTGTTATCAAACTTTATTTCAGCAATTTTCCTTTTTAATTCCTCAATATTTCTTAAGGAATCAGTAACTTTGTTGAAAACTTCCGCTAATGGACTATCCGGATTATTTCTTTCTTCTTCAAAAACATATTTACCGATTTCCAAAAAATATTGGTTGATTTGTTTTTCCTCAGCTGAAACAGCATTTTTAAGTTTGGTTGTTTCAGTAAAATCTTTAGCCTTTTCCGATGCTGTGCCGGCAGCATCACCTATTGCCTTTCCTAACTTGTTTAAGAATGCCATAATTAATCCCTCCAATTAAATATCAATTGTTATTTATATACCTTATATTTTCTTTTTTAAACATTTATGACTAAAACTTTATATAATAATTTTATACTAAAATTAATTATTTGCAATCACCCTTAGGGTGATTTAGCAAATAACTTTTGCTATTGTTTTAAAATATGACAAGGTCAGACATTCTAAATTAATTTATAATTTCGCAAATTTCGACAACATTTTTATTATAAAGTAATATATACTATTTGTGTTTGGGATTTTTTTTGATTTTATCTGTATAATGATAAAAATCTATGTAAGGGGTGATAAAATTGCAACAAGACAAAGTAATTGTTATGCCTTTTTTAAGAAACACAAATATCGAAAATGCTGCAAATATATTAAATGTGGCATATAAAGATGCAGAGGAGAATTTTACTGAAGATAGTTATAATGATATGTATTTGGAGATTTCCAATGAATTAAACAATCTTATCAGTAATATTCATGGAGAAAGTCAGCTAATTGAGCTTTTTGCACAAGATGACAAAATTACGGACAAAAAATATTTGACAAATGGGGTTAATTCAATAAAGCAAAATTGTCTAAAAACAACAAAGATAATAAACAATTTGATTGAATTAAGAAGATTTGAAAAGAAACAAACATGTTTACTGGTAAACAATGTAAATATTGTCGAAGTTATTGATAATATAGTCATTAACGCATCTAAATATATCAAACAAGAAATAATTTTTGATACCACTGTTGAAGAAAAAATTATGTCATTTGATATTAATAAGCTTCAAAAAGCAATTCTAATCATCTTATCTGTTGCCGCAAGGTATTCCAATAAAAAGGAATTATTCGTTAATTTAAATGTTTTTGAAGATAATGTTGCTATTACTTTTTTATTTAATAATAAAAACAGTAAATTGTTAAATCTATTTATGCAAAAAATGGACAACCTTATGCCTGACAACTTAGATGAATTATCTTTAAGCTTGTATTTATGCAAATCATTAATTGCTCTGCATGAAGGAAGTATTTTTGTTGGAGGCAATGATTATGAGACAACTTTTACAATAAAGCTTCCATGTGAAAATACTGATTCAATCTATTATTTGTTTATGAACAATATTAAAAATGAATATTTGACCGAACAAATACAAATAGAATTTTCCGATTTATATGAAATATAGACTGTTCTTATGATTGATTTTTGTCGTATTATCTGATATATTATTAGAAAAACGAAGAGGCAGAAATGGACAGTTTAGAGAAGATGATAATTGATATGGGTGAAGTGAGAGAAGGAAATATTCTTAAGGTGGATAGCTTCTTGAATCACCAAATTAATCCCGAATTTTTATACCGGATGGGAGAAGAATTTTATAGGCTTTTTAAGGATGAGGAAATTACAAAAATTTTGACAATTGAAGTAAGCGGAATAGCAGTTGCATTAATGGCAGCTTTAATATTTAAAGTACCTGTCGTTTTTGCCAAAAAGACATTGAGCCTAAATCTGGATAAAGACATTTATGCAAGCAAGGTTTTTTCTTATACTAAAAATAAAAAATATAATATTATGATAAGCAAAAGATATCTTGACAGTAATGATAAAATTCTAATAATTGATGACTTTTTGGCTGAAGGAAACGCAGTCAAGGGTTTAATAGATGTAGCACAAAAAAGCGGAGCCCAAATAATGGGTATCGGCATCGCAATTGAAAAGGGATTTCAGCAGGGAGGCAGACTCCTAAGAGAAGAAGGGTACAATCTTAAAAGTCTTGCAATAGTAGATGAATTGAAACCCGGCAATATAAAATTCAGAATTCAGGAATGAGATTTTCAGCGAGGTGAAGAAAATGCCGACAACCTATGCTCATTACACATTTGGCGGGAAGGTTTTAAATGAGTTAAATGATGAACTGAGGGAAGACATAAAAAGAAATATTGAATTATTCCACATCGGATTGCACGGACCGGATATATTTTTTTATTACAAACCCTTAAAATCAAATGAGATTAATAAGTTAGGAAATGAAATTCACAAACAAAATGCAAATATATTTTTTGAAAAATCAAAGGAAATATTATGTCAACATGAAAAAGCTTCTGCCTATATTGCAGGATTTATCTGCCACTTTATGTTGGACAGCCAATGTCATCCATACATTAGGACTAAAGAAAATGAGATTTCTCACAATGAAATTGAAGCTGAATTTGACAGAGCAATAATGCTTAAGGATAATTTGAATCCCATAACATTTAAACCAACTTCACATATTGCTCCAAGTATTGGAAATGCAGAATGCATTTCTAAGTTTTTCCCTGAAACTACCCCTCAAGAAATACTTAAGTCCTTGAGCTCAATGAAGTTTTATTTGAATTTGTTAGTAGCACCGGGAAAGCTCCAAAGAGCTTTGTTAATAAGTGCACTGAAGATTTCAGGGAATGATAATAAGATATCTCTTATAAAAAAGTATTCTCCTAATGAAGAATGCCTGGAAATAAATGAAGAGCTTATGAGATTATACGATGAAGCAATAAAGCCTGCGGCACTATTGATTGAAGAGTACATTATGTCCACAAATGAAAAAATTAATGAAAGATTTAACAGAAATTTTGGATAAACTGATTATAAGGGCAATTATGAGGTGGGGATTATGGATAAGTCTAAAGGAAAATTAACAAAGTTGGAAAGATCCTGGATTTTATATGATGTTGGAAATTCTGCATTTATTTTACTCATTTCAACAATCATACCAATTTATTTCAAAAATATTGCTTCAATGGACGGTGTATCACCTGCTGACTCAACTGCTTACTGGGGATATGCCATGTCAGCTTCAACTTTGATAGTGGCAATATTAGGACCTATATTAGGTGCATTAGCAGACACAAAAGGATATAAGAAGCCATTGTTCACATTGTTTTTAATGTTTGGAGCACTTGGGTGTGCAGCACTTTCACTACCTGTTCCATGGATATTGTTTTTAGCATTGTTTGTATTTGCAAGAGTAGGTATTTCAGGAAGTTTAATATTTTACGATGCAATGCTTCCGGATGTAACAACTGATGAGAGGATGGATTTATTGTCTTCTCAGGGTTATGCTTGGGGTTATATTGGAAGCTGCATACCTTTTACCATTAGTCTCTTATTGATTTTGTTTGCAGATAAAATAGGAATTACATCAGCCTTGGCAACAGGAATAGCTTTTATATTCAATGCATTGTGGTGGTTTTTAATAAGCCTGCCTCTTCTTAAAAATTACAAGCAGCTTCATTTTGTGGAAGTGGACAATGCTCCCGTAATTAAGGCATTTCGGCGCCTTAAGGGAACATTTCGAGATATAAAAAAACATAAGGAAATATTCATGTTTTTGCTTGCCTTTTTCTTTTATATAGACGGAGTACATACAATTATCGGAATGGCTACATCATACGGCAAAGACGTTGGAATAAGCGACAATAATCTACTATTAGCACTTCTTTTAACACAGGTTGTTGCTTTTCCTTTTGCAATAATATTTGGCAAGTTATCTAAAAAGTATAAAACGACAGAGCTGATCAATGTGTGCATAATAGGTTATTTTTTGATTACACTATTTGCTCTGCAGCTTGACAAAGCCTGGGAGTTCTGGTTTCTGGCAGTTTGCGTAGCCGTTTTCCAAGGTGCGATACAAGCTTTGTCCCGTTCTTATTTTGCAAAAATCATACCTAAGGAAAAGTCCAGCGAATACTTTGGATTTTATGATATTTTTGGTAAAGGTGCATCCTTTACCGGAACAACACTTATGGGAATTACAACACAAATTACAGGCAACTCAAAATTCGGCGTATTGATGATTAGTTTTATGTTTATAATAGGATATATAATATTTAAAAAGGCAGCAAAGATAAGGAGAGAATTATGACAATTGTGAATAGTTTTATAGTTCCGCACCCTCCATTAATTATTCCTGAAATAGGAAGAGGAGAAGAAAGAAAAATTCAGAAAACCATAGATGCATACCACAGTATTGCAAAGCAAATATCTGTAATTAAACCGGATACAATAATTATAACAACTCCTCATTCAATAATGTATTCAGACTATATACATATTTCACCGGGGAAGAGTGCAAAGGGCAGCTTCCGAGAATTTGGACACCGGAATGTTACAATGGAAGCAGAATATGATGTTGAGTTAGTTGGTGAGATTTTAAAAGAAGCAGAAAAAGAGGGAATTTCTGCCGGTACCTTGGGTGAGAAAAACAGCTCATTGGACCATGGCGTTATGGTACCTCTTTATTTTGTGAACAAATACTACAATAATTATAAGCTTGTGCGTATATCCATATCAGGACTGTCTTATTTGGAGCATTATAAATTAGGGAAATGCATTAAAAAGGCAGCGAGTAACAAAAAAATTGTATTTATAGGAAGCGGGGATTTGTCCCACATGCTTAAGGAAACCGGTCCTTATGGTTACAGAGAAGAAGGACCCATATTTGACAGAGAAGTTACCAAGGCTATGAAGACCGGGAATTTCTTGGAGTTTCTTAAATTTGACGAAGATTTCTGTGAAACTGCTGCAGAGTGTGGGCTTCGCTCTTTTATAATAATGGCAGGTGCATTGGACGGGAAAGAATTAAGCTCAAATCTTCTTTCTTACGAAGGACCTTTTGGAGTAGGTTATGCAGTTGCAGAATTTAAGGTTTTGGGAGATGATGAAGGTCGTCGCTTCGATGAAATATACGTAAATAGCGAAATGGAAAGGATTGAGTCATTAAAACTTGAAGAGGATGAATATGTCCGTCTTGCGCGCCAAACATTAGAAAGCTATGTTATTAATCGTAAAATAATAGAAAAACCTGATAATTTGAGCTCTGAACTTATTAAAACCAAAGCCGGAGTATTTGTATCTTTGAAATTAGACGGTAACTTACGAGGTTGTATAGGAACAATTTCTCCAACTGCTCCCAGCATAGCTGATGAAATTATTAGAAATGCCATAAGTGCCGGTATTGATGACCCGCGGTTTCCACCTATTTCCGAAGAAGAGCTTTCAAGACTTGAATACAGTGTTGATGTTCTTGGTAAAGCAGAAAAAATCCAATCTAAGGATGGGCTTAATCCTGAAAGATACGGTGTCATAGTTACGAAAGGACATAGAAGGGGCTTGCTTTTACCCAATTTAGAGGGAGTTGACACAGCTGAAGAACAAGTATCCATAGCTTTAAGAAAAGCAGGTATTTCACAGTCAGAAAACTATCAGCTGGAAAGATTTGAGGTGGTAAGGCACAAATGAATAAAGTAATTTGCAATGTATGTCCACATCACTGTAATTTAAGCGAAAATCAAACAGGTTTATGTCGAGCCAGGAAAAATGTTAATGGTGAAATCACTGCAATAAATTACGGTCAGCTAACAGCCATTGCCCTTGACCCAATCGAAAAAAAGCCTTTGAACAGGTTTTATCCCGGCAGCAATATATTGTCGGTGGGAAGTTTTGGCTGCAACTTAAAATGCTCATTTTGTCAGAATCATCATATATCCATGGCATCAAAAGATGAAAGCCGGGTTCAATTTGTGAAACCTGAAGAATTGATAAATATAGCATTGGACTTAAAAGACAGAGGAAATATAGGCATAGCATATACCTATAACGAGCCGTTGGTGGGATATGAATATGTAAGAGACTGCGCTAAATTGGCTCAGGATAAGAATTTAAAGAATGTGGTTGTAACAAACGGGTGTTTTTGTGAAGAGCCAATGAAGGAATTATTGCCATTTATTGATGCTCTGAACATTGATCTTAAAGGTTTTACTCATGAATTTTACAAAAAAATCGGTGGAGAATTAGACACTGTTAAAAATTTTATTAAACTTGCCGCAAAATATTGCCATGTGGAGGTAACAACGCTTATAATTCCGGATGAAAATGATACAGAGGATGAAATAAGGGAGCTTTCGGAATTTATATTCTCTGTAGCACCTGAAATACCGCTACATTTATCAAGATTTTTTCCTTGCTACAATATGCAGGATAAAAGGCCAACGGATGTGAAAAAGATTTATGATTTGGCAAATATGGCAAGAGAAAAACTTAAATACGTTTATGAAGGAAATTGCTAGTTACAGTTCACACCTAATGGGTGTCATCCTAAGCAAAGCGAAGGATCCTATCTTTTAAAACCTGAGATTACGCAGTCTCATTCACAAATATATTTGCTCCTTGCGTCGCATATATTTGGAATTCGTTGCGAATGACCTACCGCTATTTTTCAGAAAAAAGACTCTGAAAAATAGGGTTAGGGCATCTTTCGGACTAAAGTCCTCAGAATGACGAGTTGGGTGTCATCCTGAGCAAAGCGAAGGATCCTGCATACAATTTTTTAGTTGCTAAAATAACCATATAAACATATAATTAAACAAGAATATATATTGTTAGGTGTGTGTGATGAATTTTATGTCGGGGTTTTTAAAGGGTTTAGCATTAGGTGTTGCTGCTATAGCCCCCGGAATCAGCGGGGGAGCATTGGCTGTAATATTTGGTTTGTATGACAAAATTACATATTTTATTGCTCATTTTACCAAGAATTTTAAAGAGAATGTATTGTACTTCATGCCTGTTGGTATTGGGGGAGTTGTTGGAGTTTTAATTTTCAGCAGAATTATAGAGTACTTATTTTATTTTTACGAAGTCGAAGTAAAATATGCTTTTATTGGGTTGATGTTTGGCACCATACCTTTGGTAGTGCAAGAAGCAAATAAAAAAGGCTATAAAAAAGGATATTTAATACCTTTTATTATAACCCTAAGTATAACATTAGTTGCTGCATATTTTGAAAACAATGAAATCAATATTATAATGGACGCAGGTACTGCTCCTTTGAATTTAATTATATATGGCATAATAATCGGATTTGGAACTATTATTCCCGGTATCAGCGCATCCATAATACTTATGTATATGGGCTCTTATGAAATAGTAATAAGTGCAATTTCCAACATTCAAATATTCACACTTTTTTTTCTTGGCTCAGGCTTTGTGCTGAGTGTATTGTTATTTGCAAAAATAATATGCATGCTATTTGAAAGGGCATATGGAATTACATACTATGCAATTTTAGGCCTTGTTTTAGGCTCCGTTGTTTCCATATTTCCCGGCTTTCATTTGAATGTGGATTATTTATTAAATATTATAATATTTCTTGCATGCTGTTTACTGTCATATTCATTGTCAAAATGGGGAAAGTCAACTAAATCTTAACAATTCCGGCAAACATTTCAGAAATAGTTCCAATATTATCCGCTCTCATATCATCCTTAAGAAGAGGAATGGTGTATATTTCTTTATTTTTAAAAGTTTCTTTAATTATATTTATATATTTGGTTTCCTGTTCCTTCTTACTTATCCAAAATTCATCCTGCATATTATCCGGAAGCAATTTATTGACTATGATACCGCCTACCGTTATATTGTATTTTTCTAAAATATTGATTGCTTTTACTGTTTCATCTATTGGAAGCTTCTCTGCGTTAATGACAAAAATAAAAGATAATTGATGGTTATCTATCATTATTTTTTTAGCCTGTAGAACTTTGTCATATCTTCTTTTTAATACTTTAATAACTTCATCATTTTCCAACTCTTTATTTGAAGCTTTTTGACCTTTTAGTGCCATGGACATAAGATTTACTGATTTGCTTCTTTTCTGTATTAATGTATCAAGCCAAGCACCTAATAGTTCCGGCAGTGATAGAAGCCTCACCGTATGACCTGTTGGAGCGGTATCAAATACTATTTTGTCATACTCGTCCGCTTTTTCAATTATAATTTCAATCATTTTATCAAATAAAGCTGCTTCTTCCGTTCCGGGAGAAATTGATGCTGCATCTATTTGTTTGTTGATTTCCTTTACAATAATAGGGCTTACTATTTGTTTCAAGCTTCCTCTTACACTGTCCATATATTTTTTGCTTTCTTTTTCTCCGCTAATTTCAATAGCATCTAAATTTGGCAGTATATTAGTTATACTATCATTAATTTTTATTTCAAATATATCTGATGTTGAATGAGCTGGGTCTGTTGATACTAAAAGTGTTTTTAATCCTCTGTTTGCTTCGTATAAAGCATAGGATGCGCTGCAGGTTGTTTTTCCTACTCCGCCCTTGCCTCCAAAAAATATTATTCTATTCATATTGCCTCCTAAGCGTCAAAACCGTAATCTGACCATTTTTCCTGCCAAACGTATAACCTGCTTATCATTCTGTTCTGCCAGCCATCTAAATCGTCTCCTATTAGCGGTAAAAGCTCTAAAGAATAATAAGTAGTAGGGATAGGTATTCCTAATAAATCTCCAAAACACAAAAGAATAAAATCATCCATTTCATCATGGGATTCTTTTATGAGAAGTGCTCTTGATTTTCGGTTGAAATCGGTAACTCCTTGAAAGAAAAGTTTAAAGTTATTTAAAAAATCCTTGAGTTTTTCTTTTTTCAACATGTTCTCCTTTTGTTAATGTATTATTATTGACAACATAATTAAGAAAATGTTTATAAATTCTATATTTTCATTATATTTTAGTTAACAAACATTGTCAATATGGAAAGAACATATACTATAAGTAAATACCGTGTTAGTTACTGTTCACTCATACAATAATAAGGGTCTAACCCGTTGTCATTCTGAGGGCTTTAGTCCGAAAGATGCCCTAACCCTATTTTTCAGAGTCTTTTTTCTGAAAAATAGCGGTAGGTCATTCGCAACGAATTCCAAATATATGCGACGCAAGGAGCAAATATATTTGTGAATGAGACTGCGTAATCTCAGGTTTTAAATGATGAGATCCTTCGTTTCACTCAGGATGACAAGTTGGGTGTGAGCAGAAAAACCCGTTGTCATTCTGAACCGTAGGTGAAGAATCTCAGGTTTTAAATGATGAGATCCTTCGTTTCACTCAGGATGACAAGTTGGGTGTGAGCAGAAACGTACAGTTATTTTATGGGTGTATTAAGTCTAAAAAGTATTTGACTAAAGTTACTAACGGTGGTAAAATAAACTTATAAATAAATAAACAAACAGAATTTATATTAAAAATTTTATCTGTATACAATATGAAGAGGGACAAAAATGGAACTGTTTCAATACTTAGATATAATTGAGGAAAAACTTAGATGCAGTTTTGATATACAAAGAAATTATTCAATTAATGATTATCAATATGATATGTATGCAGAGTATCACTTAAGAAACGAACAATATGTCTTAGTAAAAAAAGCAGTTGTTTTTGCATTTGAAAATAATGAATATTCTTTAATTAAACATTTTGAAAATTTAAATATAGATAACCTGAAAGAAATTATTGATACATTGATTCAATCTGTTGAGCTAATAGTTAAACCGAGCCGTGAGCATATGTCCAGTATCGTTACATTAGTTATTGTTACGGATAATATTTTTAATGAAGATATAGACGAAATCACTAAAACCGTTACACGTTTTAATTATAATAAAGGCTTTGCATTTGGATTTAAGGGATGGGCAGATATACGTTTAGTATTAGTCTCCCTTAATGAAGGTTTAATAGCAACTAATAAAAAAGGTAAGGAGGTCATTGAGGTTTACGGTTTTTAACTCCAATTGCAAACATTGTGCAATCGTTCTTTATTTATTAAAAAAAGGAGGATATTTATGAACGCTTTGTGGATTGTTATTATTAGTATCATAGTATTTATTGTAGCTTATATTACTTACGGTTCATGGCTTGCTAAACAATGGGGAATTGACCCTACCAGAAAAACACCGGCACACGAAATGAATGATGGCGTTGACTATGTTCCTACAAAACCAGCAGTTCTTTTAGGACACCACTTCGCTTCTATAGCAGGTGCGGGACCAATAAACGGACCTATTCAGGCAGCAATTTTTGGGTGGGTTCCGGTACTTTTGTGGATTGTTGTTGGTAGTATATTCTTTGGTGGAGTACATGACTTTGGCTCACTGTTTGCTTCTGTTCGCCATAAAGGAAAATCCATCGGTGAAGTAATCCATACAAATATGGGCAAAAAAGGTATGATGCTATTTTCTGTTTTTGCTTGGTTAACATTATTGCTAGTTGTGGCAGCATTTACTAATATTGTTGCAAGCACTTTTGCTTCAGTACCTGCTGCAGCATCATCTTCATTAATGTTTATAGTACTTGCAGTAACATTTGGATATGCTGTTTACAGAAAGGGACTATCTTTAAAAATTGGTACAATTGTAGGCGTAATTGCTTTATTCTTATGTGTATACTTAGGATACTTATTCCCATTACAGTTAAGTCTTAACACTTGGATAGTCATTATGATGGTGTATATTTTTATAGCATCAACGGCTCCTGTTTGGATTTTGCTTCAACCAAGAGACTACTTGAATTCATTCCTATTATATGCAATGATTGCCGGAGCAGTATTAGGAATAGTAATTTTCAGACCTTCTATTCAGCTTCCTGCTGTAACTGGATTTAATGTAAACGGTCAATTGATGTTCCCGATGTTGTTTGTAATAGTTGCCTGTGGAGCTATATCTGGTTTCCACTCATTAGTTGCTTCAGGAACAACATCTAAACAAATTGACAATGAGAAAGATGCAAAGGCAATAGGATACGGAGCAATGCTTATAGAGGGCGTACTTGCAGTTATAGCTTTAGTTACTGCAGCATATATATCAAACGGAGAATTAACAGAATTACTAAAAGGCGGACCTGTAAATGTATTCTCAAGCGGTGTTGGAACATTTATGTCCAAGTTTGGTATTCCTTTTGATATTGGTAAATCATTCGTTGCATTGGCAGTATCAGCATTTGCATTAACAAGCTTAGACACTGCTACAAGACTTGGCAGATTTATATTCCAGGAATTCTTTGATAATCCTGAAAAAGAAAAACAATCAGTCCTTACGAATATGTATGTTTCTACAGCAATAACTGTTATAATAGGTGGTTATTTAGCAGCAGGCGGTTATGCAAGAATTTGGCCTATATTCGGCTCGGCAAATCAATTGTTAGCTGCATTATCACTTTTAGCAGTAGCAGTATGGTTAAAGAAAACAGGAAAGAACTATCATATGCTTACAATTCCTATGATATTCATGCTGGTGGTTACACTTTTTGCATTAGTATTATTGATTAAGTCTAACTTAGCAGCAGGAAATTATATATTGGTAGTATTCCCTGTATTGTTATTCGTACTTGCTATTGTATTGGCTAAAGAAGGATATTCAATTATATTCGGCTCACAAGATTTACAAGATACATCTAAATCTAATTAACTATTATAAGTTAAAAACTATCTCTCCAATTGGAGAGATAGTTTTTTTTCCTTAAGATTGCCCAAAATTGGTATATTTTGATTCATTGACGAAATTTGTCGAATGTGATAACCTAATAATCTAAACCCGTATTTATTGGGTTTTAGAATTATATTTTATTTCTTAGGAGGAAACATGACAACTTTTTTAATTGGAATTATTATTCTTATTGTCGGTGGTTATTTTTACGGTGCATACTGTGAAAAAGTTTTTGGTCCTGATGACCGAGAAACACCGGCTGTTACTAAAGCCGACGGAGTAGACTTCGTTGCAATGAAAAAATGGAAAAACTCACTTATTGAACTACTTAATATTGCTGGAACAGGCCCGATATTTGGACCTATTCAAGGTATTTTGTTCGGACCTATAGCATTTATAACTATTCCTTTGGGCTGCGTTCTTGCCGGCTCAATGCATGATTATTTTTCCGGAATGATTTCAATGCGTAACGGTGGAGCTCAGATGCCTAGATTAATCAAAAAATACATGGGCAACAATGTTATTAAATTCTATAACGTATTTTTATGGATTTTAATGTTCTTAGTTGGTGTTGTATTTGTTTATACACCTGGAGATTTAATAGTAACACAGGTGTTTCAACAAGAAGCAGCAGTTACTAATTCGCTTACTTGGGTAGTATATGTAGCAATATTTGCTTATTACTTAATTGCTACACTATTCCCGATTGACGCTATAATCGGTAGAGTATATCCCATATTCGGAGCTTTTCTTATAATATCAGCTGTTGGAATTTTCGCTGGAGTATTAATGGATGGAGGAGCAAACTTAACAAATCTATCATTTGCAAGCAATCCGTTTACAATGCATCCTAAGGGATTGCCATTTGTACCTGTATTCTTTATAACAGTTGCCTGCGGTATTATGTCAGGATTCCATGCTACACAGGCTACATTGATTTCCAGAACTGTTAAAACAGAAAAAGAAGGAAAAACAACTTTCTTTAATATGATGATTGTTGAAGGTTTCATAGCAATGTGCTGGGCAGCAGGAGCTATGGTACTATTTGGAAGAGGAACAGATGTTGCAACAGGAGCAACTGCAGTTGTTGGAATGGTAGCAAAAGAATTCTTAGGTTCAGTTGGTGGTATGATAGCTATTATTGGTGTAATAGTATTACCTATAACATCAGGAGATACAGCGTTCAGATCACTTCGACTTATGGTTTCTGAGCAATTTAATATCAATCAACAACCTGCAAAAAGTAGAATTTTAGTATCAGCTGCTTTGTTTATACCAGCTATGATCGTTCTTTATTATGCAAAATCAAGCCCTGAAGGATTTAATATTTTGTGGAGATACTTTGCATTTACAAATCAGTTTGTAGCTACATTTGCATTGGCAACAATATCAGTGTATTTGTATATACATGGAAAGAACTATATGGTTTCATTGATACCGGGAGTATTCTACTTCTTTGTAACTTTAAGCTTCATATTCAACGCACAAATTGGTCTTAGATTACCTTGGTCTATAGCATATATATTAGCAGCAATCTGCTCTGTAGGATATGTATGGTTTGTAAGAAAGAGAGCATCATCACAAAAAGATCAAATCATACAAAACGTATTATCATAGATGCCCTAACCCCATTTCTCAGAGCGAGATGCCCTAACCCCAAAAGGCTGCCTTCGGCAGCCTTTTTGCGTAGCCGAGCAAATGCAATTAATCGATGATTGAGACTTGTCGGTTAATATTCATTTACAAATACTTCATTATTTGATACAATTTACTCAATATAAAAAGAAAAAGGTAGCATTATGGAAAAGATTATTAGCTTTTTAATGAGTAGAGTCACTTTGGTAACACTGGCACTTTTGGCTCAAATAATTACAATGGCATTGATGATATGGAGATTCAGCAATTATTTCTTAATATTTGATATAATTTTCATGGTTATCAGCGTGCTGGTGGTATTATACATATTAAATCGAAAAAGCGACCCCACATATAAAATTGCGTGGATTATTCCAATCATGCTTTTTCCGGTGTTTGGTGGGTTGTTTTATTTGATGTTTGGGGGCACAGGATTATCAAGTCGCATGAAGGACAAAATGCATTTTATTACAGACAAGATGAAAGAATGCCTTTATCAACACCCTGTCACTGTTGATAATCTTAAAATAGAAAACAAAATCGCATTCAACCAAGCTAAATATATAGAGAAATATTCAAACTGTCCTGTTTACGATAATTCTGAAACTGAATTTTTGCCATCGGGGGAAGAGTTTTTTGAACATTTGACGGAAGAACTAAAAAAAGCCGAAAAGTATATATTTATAGAATTTTTTATAATTGAAGAAGGTATAATGTGGAATACAATTTTGGAAATTCTAAAAGAAAAAGCAAAGCAGGGCTTGGACGTGAGAGTTATTTATGATGACTTTGGATGTGTGACAAGACTTCCTCACAACTATAATAAAACACTTGAGGGATATGGAATTAAATGCAGTGTTTTCAATCCCTACATACCGATTATGTCATTTCGCCTTAACAACAGAAACCACAGAAAAATAACGGTAATAGACGGGAAAACCGCTTATACGGGAGGAGTAAACTTAGCGGATGAATACATTAATGCCGTTGAAAGATTCGGGCACTGGAGAGACAGTATGGTTGAAATAAAAGGGGATGCAGTGTGGAGTTTAACGGTAATGTTTTTATCCATGTGGGGTTACCTTAGGAAAAACGATGAAAACTACCAGGATTTCAGACCCGATGATTATGATATCAGTGAAGAATGCCACGGATACGTCCAGCCCTTCGATGACAGCCCCTTAGACAATGAACATGTCAGTGAAACTGTATATTTGAACTTAATCAACCAAGCAGAAAAATACATATACATAGAAACGCCATATCTCATTATCGACAACAAAATGATGGTGGCATTGACTTCGGCATCCAAAAGAGGAGTGGATGTAAGGATTCTTACTCCCTTCATACCGGACAAATGGTATGCATTTGCCGTAACCCAGTCTAATTACGAGGAATTGATGGAGGTAGGAGTTTCTGTTTACCAATACACGCCAGGCTTTAACCACGGCAAGACATTTGTTGTTGATGATGAATATGCGGTGGTAGGCACCATAAATTTAGATTTCAGAAGCCTTTATCTGCATTTTGAATGCGGGGTATGGATGTATAACACAGCCAGCGTTCATAAGGTAAAGGAAAGCACATTGGAGGCTTTAAAAATAAGCAGGCAAGTAGAAATGGAAGATATAAAAAACACATCAAAAATTAAAAAAATCGCAAGATCTGTACTTAGAATATTCGCCCCTTTGATGTAGATCATTCGCAACGAGACTGCGAGATGCCCCGCCCTAACCCCGTTTTTCTTCGAACCCTATTTTTGGTGCTATGGACAATGTTTCAAAAATTTAAAAATCAATTAACGAGGAAGTTATGGAAAAGAACATTAAATTTTACTGGAAATTATTTTTATCAACATTTACAATAAGTGCCTTTACCATTGGAGGAGGATATGTAATAGTACCTCTTATGAGGAAGAAATTTGTTGAAGAACTTAAATGGATAGATGAAGAAGAAATGCTAAACTTAGTTGCCATATCCCAGTCCGCGCCTGGGCCGATTGCAGTGAATACATCCATAATGACAGGCTATAGGTTAGCAGGTATATTTGGAGCTTTCATAACGACTGTAGGAACTGTATTACCCCCATTAATAATAATAACCGTAATAGCGAAATTTTATGAGGTTTTTAAAGAAAATTGGATTATAAGCTCACTTTTATTGGGAATGCGTGCAGGTGTGGCTGCCGTAATAATCGATGTAATAATAAAAATGGTAAGAGATATAATTAAAAGTAAAAATAATGTTTCCATAGCAATTATGGTTGTTGCTCTAATTGCTGCTGTAATTTTTAATATAAATTCTGCCTTAATAATAATACTTAGCGGAGCTTTTGGTGGATTCTATTATTATTTTAAAAAGGCAGGTGAGAATCAATGATATATATAGAAATATTCTTAAGTTTTTTCCAAATAGGATTATTCAGCTTTGGGGGAGGCTATGCGGCTCTTCCCTTAATAAAAACTCAAGTTCTGGAAGTCCATAATTGGCTTACAGTGGAAGAATTTGCGGATTTACTTACTATATCCCAAATGACGCCCGGACCTATAGCAATAAACGCTTCAACATTTGTCGGTACAAAAATTGCAGGTTTGCCGGGAGCCGTAATAGCAACAATCGGATGCGTGACACCATCTTGTATCATAGTATTGATTCTTTCATATTATTATTTCAAATATAAGAATCTATCATCAATTCAAGGTATACTAAAGGGTTTAAGACCGGCAGTGGTATCATTGATAGCTTCTGCAGGACTATCCATTCTAATGCTGGCAATATTTAAAACAAAAGGAACAACTCTGTTAAATATGAAATTAAGCGATATTAATTTGGTTGGAATAATAATTGTGGCTATAAGTGTTTTTATACTTAGAAAGTTCAAACTTGACCCTATAAAAGTAATGATTGGAACCGGAATAGCAGGTGTCTTTATTTACGGGATATTATAAATCCAATTAATACAAACTAAAACTTATGTCATCCTGAGCAGCGAGAGGAGAAAAAATGTCGGACAATAAATTTACACATCTTCATTTGCATACAGAATACAGTCTTCTTGATGGAGCCTGCAGAATAAAAGAGCTTGTAAAAAGAGCCAAGGAATTAAATATGGATTCCTTAGCTATAACCGACCATGGCAGCATGTACGGAGTAGTGGAGTTTTATAAACAGGCAAAAAAAGAAGAAATTAAACCGATACTTGGTTTTGAAGCATATGTTTCTCCTCGCAAAATGACTGATAGAGACCCTCAAAAGGACAAGGCTCAGTATCATTTGGTACTCTTGGCAGAAAATCAGGAGGGCTGGCAAAATATAATCAAGCTTTGCTCCATAGGCTTTGTAGATGGTTACTACTATAAACCAAGAATAGACCATGAAACATTGAAAAAATACAGCAGCGGCATTATTGCTTTAAGTGCATGTCTTGCTGGTGAGGTACAGACATATTTATTGGAAGATAATTATGATGAAGCAGTTAAGATAGCTTTATTGTATAAGGATATATTCGGAGAAAACAATTTTTTCCTTGAATTGCAGGACCATGGTATGGAAGAGCAAAAAGCAGTCAATGATTCCTTATTGAAAATAAGCAAGGAAACAGGTTTAAAGCTAGTTGCGACAAATGATGTTCATTATATAAACAAGGAAGACGCTTACTTTCATGATGTACTTCTTTGTATTCAAATCCAAAAAACAATAATGGATGAAGACCGGATGAAGTTTCCTTCTGATGAATTTTATTTGAAGTCCTATGAAGAAATGTCTGAGCTGTTCCCTGCAGAGGCACTTAGTAATACTGCAGAAATTGCTGAGAGATGCAATGTAGAGCTTGATTTTAGCACTGTGCACCTGCCAGAATTCAAGGTTCCTGAGGGGTATGAAAAATCAGAATACTTCAGAAAAATATGTCAAGAGGGATTAAAGGAAAAATACAAGAATATAACTGAAGGAATTCAACAAAGATTGGATTATGAAATAGGTGTAATCGAGCAGATGGGATATGTGGATTATTTTCTCATAGTGTGGGATTTTATTAAATATGCCAGAGACAACAATATTATGGTGGGACCGGGAAGAGGCTCCGCTGCAGGCAGCTTGGTTGCATATTCCATGAAAATCACGAATATTGACCCTTTAAAATACAACTTGATTTTTGAAAGATTTTTAAATCCGGAGCGTATCAGCATGCCGGATATTGACGTGGATTTTTGCTATGAGCGTCGTGAAGAGGTTATCGACTATGTCAAAGAGAAATACGGTCAAGAAAGAGTTGCCCAGATAATAACATTCGGCACAATGGCAGCAAGAGGCTCCATAAGAGATGTGGGAAGAGCTCTCAATATGCCATATGGTGAAGTGGATTTCATAGCTAAAAAAATACCCGTTACTATAGGAATGACAATAAGCTCAGCCTTGGAGGTAAACAAGGAGTTAAAAGACCTTTATGACAGCGA
>JAQVRY010000013.1:18827-21955 GCA_028700795.1 Tissierellia bacterium
GAAGAGCTCTCAATATGCCATATGGTGAAGTGGATTTCATAGCTAAAAAAATACCCGTTACTATAGGAATGACAATAAGCTCAGCCTTGGAGGTAAACAAGGAGTTAAAAGACCTTTATGACAGCGATACAAAAGTAAAGAAGCTGATTGACTTGGCACTTAAGGTTGAAGGACTTCCTAGGCATTCTTCAACCCATGCAGCAGGTGTTCTAATATCCAGGGAAGAAGTAACAAAGTACGTTCCTCTTTCAAGAAACAAGGATATTATAACAACTCAGTTCAACATGATTGAACTTGAAGAGTTAGGCCTTTTAAAAATGGACTTCTTAGGTTTAAGAACCCTTACTGTAATTCGTGATGCCATAGAATTAATTGAACAAAATCACCATGTAAAGATAGATTTTAGTAACTGCAACTATGATGACAAAGAAGTTTACAAACTCTTTGCCAATGCCGATACCTTGGGTATTTTTCAGTTTGAAAGCTCAGGCATGAGAGCATTTTTAAGCGAGCTTAAACCCTCGGAATTTGAAAACCTCTCCGCTGCCAATGCACTTTACAGACCCGGTCCCATGGGGCAGATACCCGTATATATCAAGAATAAGTTAAATCCTTATAAAGTTACTTATCTTCACCCGAAACTTGAGCCCATTCTCAATGTAACTTACGGCTGTATGGTATATCAGGAACAGGTTATGCAAATAGTAAGAGACATAGGCGGATTTACAATGGGACGCTCCGACCTGTTAAGACGTGCCATGGGCAAGAAAAAAATGGACGTCATGCTCAAAGAAAGACAAAATTTTATTTATGGGAAAAAGGCGGAAAACGGGGAGCCGGAAATAACAGGAGCTGTTAAAAATGGCGTTGATGAAAAAGCAGCCAATGAAATTTATGATTTGATGGTTGAATTTGCAAAATATGCATTTCCAAAGGCACATTCCGTAGCTTATGCAGCACTTGCCTATGAAACTGCATGGCTTAAAACCTATTATCCCGTTGAATTTATGGCAGCGCTCATAACAAGTATTATGGGGAGTGCCGGTACAGTATCTCTATACATAAGAGAGTGCAAAAGACTTGGAATAGAAATACTTCCGCCCGATATTAACGAAAGTATGGGAAAGTTTACGGTGGAAAACGGGAAAATACGATTTGGTTTAGCTGCTGTAAAAAATGTTGGAACAAATGTAATACAAGATATAGTTAATACAAGAGAAAAAAAAGGTAAATATATAAGTTTCGCTGATTTTTGCACGAAGGTTGACCCGGTTGTATTGAACAAAAGACAAATTGAATCATTGATAAAATGCGGTGCCTTTGACTTTTTAAATGTAAGACGTTCACAGCTTATGGCAATTTATGAGAGAACAATCGATTCAGTGGTTGCTCAAAAGAAAAGAAATATTGAAGGTCAGTTTTCCATTTTTGATTCTTTGAAAACAGAAGTTGACATTGTTGATGAATTGCCTGATTTACCTGAATATAACGAAAAAGCTCTTTTGTCAATGGAAAAAGAAATAGTTGGAGTATATTTAAGCGGACATCCTCTTTCTGAATACGAAAATATAATGGAAAAGTATGCTACAACAAATACCAATGAAATATCCGAAATAAAGGATGCTAATGAAGAAACAGTACTGTATGATGGAAGCAGGGTTGTTATAGGTGGAATAATTATAAAAAAACAAAATAAAATAACAAAGAATAACAATATGATGGCATTCATAACATTGGAAGACTTGTACGGAACTGTGGAAGGAATAATCTTTCCGAAGATCTACAATAACTGCAAAGATTTTTTATATGAAGACAATATAGTATTGGTTGAAGGAACAATAGATGCCTCTGAAGAAGAATCACCAAAGCTTATTATAAATAGAGTTACAGAACTGAAAAAAGAGGATGAAAAACAAACGAAACAAAATAAATTGTATATAAAGGTAAAAGATACAGAGGACTATAAAAACATAAAAAAAGAGCTGTTTTATTGTATATGCAAGCACAAAGGCGTAGACTGCGTTATTATTTACAATGAAAAAGATAAGGCAAATATGGTTTTACCAAATAAATACCGAGTAAATATAGAAGATGAAAAATTAATAACTTACCTAAAGAAATTACTTGGAGAAAAAAATATCGCAATTATATAGTTGGGAGTGGAGGTAGCGATGAGAAGATTAGGAGTATTAACAAGCGGTGGCGACGCACCGGGCATGAATGCAGCCATAAGAGCAGTTGTCAGATACAGCATTTATAATAACATAAATGTAACAGGAATTCATAATGGCTTCGAGGGTTTAGTCGAAGGAGACCATATGGAAATGAGCCTATCTTCTGTTGCAGATATTATTCACAGAGGAGGAACCATCCTTGGTAGTGCAAGAAGTGATGAATTCATGGAGGAAGAAGGCTTTAGCAAAGCATTAAAAAACATAAAATACTTAGGCTTAGAGGGATTAGTAATAATAGGCGGAAACGGCTCTTTCAAAGGAGCACAACAGCTTGAGAGAGCAGGTGTTTCCACTGTTTGTATTCCCGGAACCATAGATAATGATTTACCATACACAAAATATACATTAGGCTTTTTCACAGCTCTCACAACTGTGTTGGAATCAGTTGAAAAAATTAGAGATACATCTTCATCCCATAACAGGTCAAATGTAATTGAAGTAATGGGAAGGGACTGCGGCGATATTGCACTTTATGCAGGGCTCGCAGGTGGAGCTGAAATGGTTATTATCCCTGAAATTGAATATAATATAGATGAAATAAGCGATAAAATAATGCAGGGAAGAGCCAGAGGAAAAAAACACAGCATAATTATACTTGCTGAAGGGGCTGGTGACGCAAAGGAAATTTCTGAGCAAATAGAGAAAAAAACAGGAATAATCACTAGATATTCCATACTTGGATATACACAGAGAGGGGGAGCACCGGCAGCTTACGACAGATTAATAGGAAGCCAGATGGGAGCTTATGCAGTGAAATTGTTATGCGGGTCAACAACAAATAGAGCTGTGGGAATAACCGGAAGCGGAATTTTTGATATGGATCTGAATGAAGCTATTTCTGTTGAAAAAAAATTTGATGAAACAACATATGAACTAACAAAAATACTGTCAATA
>JAQVRY010000013.1:22055-24501 GCA_028700795.1 Tissierellia bacterium
AATTTTTCCCACGGCACACATGAAGAACACAAAGAAAAAATAATTACAATTAAAAAAGTACGAGATAATCTAAAAACCTCAATAGCCATAATGCTTGATACCAAAGGTCCTGAAATAAGAGTCAGAGATTTCAAAACGGGTGAAGCTGAATTGAAAAAGGATCAGGAGTTTATCCTTACAACTAGGGGGCTCCAAGGAAATGATAGTATTGTCAGTGTAACATATGACCAATTTGCAAAAGACATTAAGAAAGGTGATACAATACTCATAGATGATGGACTAATCAGCATGGAAGCAATTGAAATAATAAATGACACTGATGTGAAATGCCTGGTAAAAAACGGAGGTATTATAAAAGATAAAAAAGGCATCAATGTTCCTAATGTTCAAATTAATTTACCTGCACTTACAGATAGGGATATAAGCGACATAAAATTTGGAATAGAACAAGGAATAGATTATATTGCAGCATCATTTATTAGAAAAAAAGATGATGTAAATGAAATAAGGAAAATTTTAGAAGAAGAAAAAGCAAGTCACATCATGATAATTTCAAAAATAGAAAACAGACAGGGCGTTGAAAATATAGATGAAATAATTGAAGCATCTGACGGAATAATGATTGCCCGAGGTGATTTAGGGGTGGAAATACCGGCAGAAGAAGTTCCTCTTGTGCAAAAAATGCTCATAAAAAAATGCAATAAATTAGGAAAGCCTGTTATTACAGCTACTCAAATGCTTGATTCAATGATAAGAAATCCCAGACCTACCAGAGCTGAGGTTTCGGATGTCGCAACAGCAATATTTGAAGGTACAGATGCCATAATGTTGTCAGGAGAAACAGCTTCAGGTAGCTACCCCGTTGAAGCTGTAAAAACAATGGCAAGAATAGCACTTATGATTGAAAGCTCATTAAACTATGAAGAGCTGTTGGAAAGAAAAAGCATAGGCTCAAATCACAGCATAACTGATTCCATAAGCTATGCAGCTTGCAAGTCCTGCTTAGATTTAAATGCATCAGCAATAATATCAGCTACAGCATCAGGCTATACAGCTGCAAATGTTTCAAGATACAGACCTGTTGCACCCATAATTGCCGCTACACAAAGCGAGAGGGTTATGAGGAAACTGGCGCTTTACTGGGGAGTATATACAATAAAAATAGATCAACTGCAGTCTACTGACATAATAATTGAAAAATCCGTTGAAGCCGCGCTAAAATTAGGATATTTAAAAGAGGGTGACTTAACAATAATAACTGCAGGAGTTCCCGTAGGAGTTTCCGGAATTACAAATTTATTAAAGGTTCATATTGTTAGGGAAGAGACGGAGGTATCTTGATAGAAAAATATAGAAGCATTCTAAAAATTTCACTTCCAATATTGATAGCATCACTGATTATTCTATTAATAGTATTCAGTCCCGGTACATTCAGTTGGATTGTGGATTCCTTTAAACCGATAATATATGGTCTGGTAATTGCATACCTGTTAGATTCTGTTGTTATGTTTTTGATGAGAAAACTGAAAGTAAGAAGAAAACAGGGAATTTTTCTTGCATGCATAATTTTGATAGGCACCATAAGCGCTTTAATTTACAACCTTTTGCCTCAGATAATAGAAAACGTAAATAACATAATGTCATTTATAATGGAAGGCGATGTTGATATCTCTCAGATAGTAGCAGATATTAGAAACAGAATAGACAATAAATACATGGAATATATAACTGATTACATATTGCAGGCAGGCGAATCTGTTAAAAATATTGTCAACAACCTTTTAGAATACTTGTACAACATGTTGATGTCAATGATTACAAACATCGGCTCCAGTACATTTACATTGTTTATCAGCTTAATAATCAGTATTTACATGTTGTCTGAAAAGGATGACCTTTTGGCAAGAGGAAGAAGATTCATACACGCTTACTTCAAAGACAATAAAGCAGACAATATACTACAAGTATTTGGCAAAGCAAATAAAATATTTAGAAGTTTTTTAATCGGTAAATTGCTGGATTCCGCCATAGTGGGAATTATGTGCGTCATAGCCTTTGCTGTTGCAAAAGTGCCATACGCCCCCTTGATGGGAACCCTAACAGGATTTTTCAATATAATACCTTACTTCGGTCCCTTAATAGGCTCTGTTCCCGTGGTTATTGTATCATTTTTTGTTGACCCTTCCAAAGCTTTGACGGCTCTAATTATCATAATCATTATACAGCAGATAGACTCAAATATATTAGAACCGAAAATAGTAGGGGAAAATGTGGGAGTAAGTCCCTTTTGGATTATTACAAGTGTAACCGTTGGAGGGAATCTTTTTGGTATTCCGGGATTGATTTTAGGGGTACCTGTTTTGGTTTTACTTAAAACAATTGTAGAAGACTCCATAGATATGCGTTTGATGGAAAAAGGCAAAGAAAACATAGAAAAAACCAACCT
>JAQVRY010000086.1 GCA_028700795.1 Tissierellia bacterium
CAATATTGTCTTGAATTTGTGAATATAGGAGAGGATGTATACCTCTACTACTTATCTGATGGAGATATTCAGTCTATAGATATTGGATATCTTATAAAGGATGGCTTGCTGGAATATACAATAGATGGAGAAATCGAAGGTACACATAATATAGTGTATGTATTGAATAAGTTGAAGGATGTATATAAGAAACCTGAAACACTAGTAGAGCATAGTTATGATCTGGTGATTGATGAAGAAGGTATTGAAAGAAGAGAAAATGAGATACTAATAGATGAGTATATGGCCAAATCAAACGATAATTTCGTTTATCTGGTATGGGGTCAAGATGATATTACTTATGAAGAAGGTACCGATACAGAAAAGCAATATCGAGAAAGACATATATATGCTGCCAGGAAAACTTTAGGGGGAGAAAGTTTGGAATGGTCAGATCCTGTCAAGATTACTGAAGGTAAGGGAGCTAATTATAATGACCTAGATTTTGAAATACTCCCTGATGGAAAGTTGAGAATTGTATTTGTAAAGGGATTTTCCAAGGAAGAATATCTTGGGGGACAGTTGATGAGCGTTGAGGATATAAGTAATCGAATACTTATGACTGCAGATTATGATGTGAATGAAAGAAATACAATAGCTGAAATTAAGCCTCTTAAGGTACAAAAGCCCAATGATATTGTTTCCATTGATATTAGCGTACATAATAACAGCTTAAGTCTGTTGAATAATATTACTTATGTGGTATTGCAGGAGTCAGAAGGAGTAACGACAATCATTGAAGGACAACTGAAGTTACGAGGGGGAGAAAAGATAGATTTATCTGTGCCCTGGCAGGCACCGGATAAGCTTGAAGATGTTAGGCTTCGGTTAATAGTCAAAGATGGGGAAGATATACTGTGCAGCCATGAACACAAAATAGCAACGCAGGCTGTTGTAGATGTTGTTGAAGCATATGCAAATTTTGCCGGTAGAAACAAAATAGTAGTATCGGGGTTTGCAGTAAATAATGGGAATATTAAGATAGATGATGCAGATATATTAGCTGAATCCTCAGGTGCAATTTTGGGAAGTGTGGATATTGGTGCAGTTAATGTGGGAGAAACAAAGAAATTTATAATGTTTGCTGATATAAATTCGGAATTGTTTGAAAGCAATGTGAATGAAGATGGCTCGGTAGAAGCAGCTATGGAACTTACTGTTCATTCTGAGACCGGAACAGGCTTACAATTGAGCCTTGATCGATATGCAGATGGTCAGGATATTTCTGTAATAAATAATATTAACAGTATTAGCCTAAAATCAGACAAGAGTACGATTTTGGACCAAGTAACAATAGAAAAAGGAAGGGAAATTACTATCGAGCCTCAGCTCATCTTCTCAGATGAATCATTGCAAAGACCAAGAATTGTATATGAATCTAGTGATGAAGCTGTTGCAGCTATCAGTTCTTCCGGCAAATTGTCAGGTCAATCTCCTGGGACTGCGGTTATTACAGCATATGCCATACCTCAGATAAATAGTATTATCTTGTTAAAGGATAATGTTATTAAAGTTGACAATTTAGAGACACTGCCAGACGAGGCAGTTAAGATAAAGAGTTTCCTTGTGAACGTAACAAGATCGGGAAGGGATGCAGGTGATAAAGATAATTTTAGCGAACCGATTAAACCCGAAGAGCCTACTAATGGCAATAAAATAACTTTTAAAGATGTGGCTGAAGATGCCTGGTATTATGATGCAGTTAGTTTTATAGCAGCCAAAGGAGTTACTTTAGGTACGGGTGACGGATATTTCAGTCCTGAAGCAAAACTAACCAGAGGTCAGTTCATTGTCATGATTATGCGAGCATATGGAATAAATCCACACGAAAGTTCCGATGAAAATTTTGCTGATGCTGGTGACACCTATTATACGGGATATCTGGCAGCAGCAAAAAGATTAGGTATATCAAAGGGTGTGGGAAATGATCTATTCGGTCCAGAAAATAACATTACAAGACAGGAAATGTTCACTTTATTGTATAGATTATTAGAAGTTTTAGGTGAATTGCCAATAAAAATGACAGGATCTACAATTTCAAGTTATAGTGATGCAGACCAAATAGATTTTTGGGCAAAAGACGCTATGACAAAATTTATTGAAAGCGGAATCATTCAGGGAAGCGGTCAGGAAATAAGCCCCAAAGATACGACTAACAGGGCACAGATGGCACAGGTTTTATACAATCTATTAAAAAGTAAATAGGGTAAAATTGTAATGTCTATTTGATTAACAATAAAGGGGGCTAACAGATAGCCCTTTTATTATTCATAAAATAGATTATAATAAACTTGTCTTAGAATAAAAAGACAGTGAAATTATCATTAACATATGCTATAATTCTATTAATATTTTTGGAAGGGGAAGAAGATGAAAAAGAGATGGCTTTTCCTATGGTTATGGTTGATACCCATATCTGTTCTATTAACTGTTATAGCAAAGAAAAATCCAGATTTTGCAGAATATTATTCTCTTAACATCTATCCATTTTTTGTTAGAGCCTTTGGGTTTTTTTCATCTAAAATTATTGAATCCACAACAGAAATAATAATTTTTGTACTTATTATTGCCATATTAATATTAACAGTTGTAATTATAATAGGAAGTATGAAGTATAAAACATTGAAATATATTAAAATATACATTTTTGGATTAGTATCATTTTTTTCTGTTATGTATTTTGTGTTTGTTTTATTTTGCGGAATAAACTATTATAGATATGAATTCACCAACTACAGCGGCTTAGAAATCAAAAAGTCTTCAACTGAGGAATTGATTGAGCTTTGTGAATTACTCGTTGAAGATGCCAATGAATACAGGGCAAAATTAGACACCCATGAAGGCACTGTAAAGTTATCCGATGATAATTATTACGGAACTGCTAAGAGAGCTGGGAATTCAATGGATAAACTGTCCCAAGAATATAAAATATTAAAGGGAAATTTCTCTTCACCTAAACCTGTGAGACAGTCCAAGATAATGTCCTATTTTAATATTACAGGAGTATTTTTCCCCTTTACATTTGAAGCTAATGTGAATGTCCATATACCTCCCTATCAAATTCCTTCCGTGATGCTTCATGAATTGGTGCATTTAAGAGGATTCATGAGGGAAGATGAAGCAAATTTTATATCCTATTTGGCTAGCATTAAATCCGGATATGATGATTTCTATTACAGCGGTACCATGTCAGCCTTGACCCATTCAATGAACGCCCTTTATTCAACGGATTACGATGAGTTTGTAAGACTGTATAGTTTATATTCCGAAGATGTGAGAAAAGATATAGATTTTTCAAGAAACTACTGGAAACAGTTTGATACAAAAATTGCAGATGCAGCCAATAGAGTAAATGACGTTTATTTAAAGGCACACAATCAAGAGGACGGAGTAAGAAGCTACGGAAGAATGGTGGATTTACTTTTGGCATATTACAGACAAGAGGCATAATAAAACATCTTTGGGATAAACTAAAAGCGAAAACCCATTGATGAAAGGAGTGCCCATGGCAGAAATTAAGTGTACGGTAACAAATTGTTACTTTAATAAAAGTTTAGGCTGTACAGCTTCAACATTAAGCGTTGACGGAAGACACGCAGATGAAAGCCGTTCAACCAGCTGTCATACTTTTATAGAGCAGAAGCCCGGATTAAGAAGCTCGTTAGATGAACCCAAGAGCAACACAGATATATTGTGTGCAGCTGTGAAATGTGTTTATAATGAAGATGAGCGCTGTGAAGCAAATGACATTATAGTTAACGGAAAGAATGCAAGTGTTCCGGAGGAAACCTGCTGCAGTACATTTATGAGTTAGGTATGACTGGGTCAACCGCACAGAATGTATCCAAAAAGGATGGTGACTAAGCCATCTTTTTTGTATGTTTATAATAAAAATATTATGGTATAATTAGGAACAAGATGTTATTTAAATTCGTCTAAGAAAAGAGAGGTGAGAATGATGAAGAAAACTTATAAAATTATTTTATTGACTTTGATTTTAATTTTGTGTTTTACTGTTACAGCTTTTGCTCAGGACGATATAAAAGTTTATGTAGATAATGAAAGAGTAGATTTTGATGTGGCTCCATTTGTGGAGAAGGGAAGGACATTGATACCCCTGAGGGGCGTTTTTGAAAAGTTAGGAGCTAAGGTAGATTGGAATAAAAACCTTTTGGAAGTGGTAATTAAGGATGACAACAATGAGATAGAAATGATTTTAGGCAAGGACAAGGTAATGGTTAACGGTATTATCAAGGACATTGATGTGCCTACCAGGATGATAAACAGCAGGACATTTGCTCCCCTTAGATTTGCAGCTGAAAATTTAGGACACACAGTGAGCTGGGATGGAAACACAAGCTCGGTTTATATAACAAAGAATGATACTTTTCCTGTTGAAAAAATCATTTCAACTGTTGGAACAAAGGAAAATTTAATTGCGTTGTTGGAGTATAATTCAAAACTCAACAATTATATTTGGATGGGCAGAACTCCTGTTGTGGGTATTGCTGAAGACTCTGTGGCTGAAGCTCCCCAAGCTCCGAAAGCCGAAGCAGAATCCCCTGTCTCCGACATGGATAGCTCAGATACAAATGTTCAAGTTGAAGGTGTTCAGGAAGGGGATATTATTAAAAATGATGGGAAATACATATATATTAATACAAGCAGAGGCTTAAAAACAATTGATTCAAATCCTGTTGCTCCGAAAATTGTTAATACAATTCCTGTCCCCGAAAATACAGGTATAAGTGAAATTTTCACAGCAGGAAATAAGTTGATTGTAATTGGTCAAAACAACTATTATCATATTATGAATGAGGTTGAGGCTATGGATACATCAATTAAGCCTTCAATAATGCCCTCAAGATACTATGAAGATAGAACAAATGTCTTAATTTATAATATTGAAAATATTGAAAAACCGGTACTTGAGAGAGAATACCTTTTTGACGGCAACTATTTATCCGGCAGAGTTATCGATGACAGTTTTTATTTGGTAAATAACAAGTATCTTAACTTAGGATACAGGTACTACGATAATAAGGATATTGATATACCTCTTCCATATTATACTGATGTGCTGAATTACGAGGATTATGAATTTGGATATGATGAAATTAAGTATTTTCCAAATTATATAAACACAAGGTACATGTATATAATAGGAATTGATTTAAAAGATACACTGTCAAAACCTGATGTGGATGTATATTTAGGCGGTACAGATACAATTTATGTATCAAAGGAAAACTTGTATGCAGCGGTAGCTGATTATTCATATGATTACGAAATTCGTCAACTTGAGGAGTTTAGACCTGAATATACTACAAGTACGGTAATCTATAAATTTGGATTGAAAGACGGCAAAATAGGTACAGCTGTCCAAGGCGAAGTTCCGGGAACTATAATTAATCAATTCTCAATGGATGAGCATAACAATAACTTTAGAATTGCAACTACTACAGATGATATGTGGAGCGGTAAATCCAAAAACAATGTATATATTTTAGATGAAAGCTTAAAAGCTTTGGGAAAATTAGAAGGTTTGGCTGAAGGTGAAAGAATTTACAGCACACGTTTTGCCGGAGACAGAATGTACATGGTTACATTCAGACAAGTTGACCCGTTGTTTGTAATTGATACTTCAAATCCAAGAGCTCCGGAGTTAAAAGGAATGCTTAAAATACCGGGATACAGCACATATCTTCATATGGTTGATGAAAACCACATTTTAGGTTTTGGGTATGATACGGAAGAAAACCAATGGGGTGGAACTGTAAACGGCGGCTTAAAAATTTCAATGTTTGATGTTTCAAATGTGAATAAACCCAAAGAAACATTTACGGAAATAATAGGGAAATCGGGATCGTATTCGGAGCTGCTGTATAATCACAAGGCATTGATGTTTTCTTTAAATAAGGGATTAATGGCATTTCCTGTAAACAGGGCTTCGGAAAATTATAAAAGCGATTTTAGCGGAGCATATGTATATAATGTTTCTAATGACAGCATAAGTTTAAGAAATATAATAACCCACAAGGAAACTGAATCTCAATCCTACGGAGATAATATCAAAAGGATAATCTACATTGGTGATTATTTGTACACATTCTCCGAAAATGAAATGCAGGTTCACAATATCAGTACAAATAAAAAGGTTAATGAGCTGCTAATAAAATAA
>JAQVRY010000087.1:0-1278 GCA_028700795.1 Tissierellia bacterium
AAATGGAATACCATCAGCATCTCAGGATATCATATCAGAGAAGCAGGCTCAACTGCCGCACAGGAAGTTGGATTTACTTTGGCGGATGGAATTGCATATGTTGATGCTGCCATAAAGGCAGGACTTGACGTTGATACATTTGGTCCAAGACTTTCTTTCTTCTTCAACTCACATAATGACTTGTTTGAAGAAGTTGCTAAATTTAGAGCTGCAAGAAGACTTTGGGCAAAAATAATGAAAGAAAGATTCGAAGCAAAAAATCCGAAATCTATGATGCTGAAATTCCATACTCAAACTGCCGGCTGTACACTTACTGCACAGCAGCCTGACAACAATATCATAAGAGTTGCAATGCAGGCATTAGCTGCAGTTCTTGGAGGAACTCAGTCTTTGCATACTAATTCAAGAGATGAAGCACTTGCACTTCCAACAACTGATTCGGTTACCATAGCTCTTAGAACACAGCAGATTATTGCAAGTGAAACAGGAGTGACTAATACAGTAGACCCGTTGGCTGGCTCATATTACATTGAAGCAAAAACAAAACAGATTGAAGAAGAAGCAATGGAATATATAACTAAGATTGATGAATTGGGTGGAGCAACAAGAGCCATAGACTTAGGATATATTCAAAAGGAAATTTCAGATTCTGCATATCAATATCAGATGGAAATTGAATCTCTGGATAGAATAGTGGTAGGAGTTAATAAATATCAGGTTGAAGAAGGAACTCCAAAAGGACTATTAAGAGTTGACCCTATTGTAGGAGAAATGCAGAGAAAGAAAATAGAAGATACTAAAGCACAAAGAAACAATGCCTTAGTTGAAGAAAAACTTGGATTACTTAGGAAAGCTTGTGAAGGAACTGAAAATGTAATGCCATTTATACTTGATGCAGTTAGAGAATATGCTACATTAGGAGAAATATGCGGTGTTATGAGAGAAATTTTTGGCGAATATGAGCAAGCAGTATTGCTTTAAGGAGGATAAAATGAACAGACCAATAAGAGTTTTAATCGCAAAGCCCGGTCTTGACGGCCATGACAGAGGTGCTAAGGTTATAGCAAGAGCCCTTAGAGATGCAGGTATGGAAGTAATTTATACGGGGCTTAGACAGACTCCTGAACAAATAGTTGCAGCAGCAGTTCAAGAAGATGTTGATGTTGTGGGAATGAGTTTATTATCGGGAGCACATAACTATTTATTTCCGAGGGTTGCTGAGTTATTAAAGGAACAAGGTGTTGATGATGTATTGATAGTAGGCGGAGGAGTAATACC
>JAQVRY010000087.1:1378-2748 GCA_028700795.1 Tissierellia bacterium
AAAAATGCTTTCAGGTGACAAAAGAGCTTGTGCCAAGCTTATAACTGCAGTGGAAAATGAGCCTGACAAAGCTGAAAAAATTATAAGTGAAATTCACCAATATACAGGAAACGCCCATATAATCGGAATTACCGGACCTCCCGGTGCAGGGAAAAGCACGATGACGGATAAAATAGTTAAAGCACTGATAAGCGAAGGAAATAAGGTTGGAGTTATTGCAATAGATCCAACCAGTCCTTATTCAGGAGGCTCAATACTTGGAGACAGAATCCGTATGCAGGACCTCGCACTGAACCCCGATGTTTTTATACGCAGTATGGGAACAAGAGGTTACTTGGGAGGTTTATCAAAGTATACCAAGAATGCCTTAAAAATATTGGATGCAGCAGGCTACAATTATATAATTATTGAAACAGTAGGAGTCGGCCAGTCAGAAGTAGATATAATCAAAATTGCCGACACAATTGTAATGGTAATGGTTCCCGGTCTTGGAGATGATATTCAGTCAATTAAGGCAGGCATAATGGAAATAGGCGACATTTTTACAATCAATAAAAGTGACTTGTTTGGAGCTGACCGAACAGCCGTTGAAGTAAACATGATGCTTGATTTAACCATGGATATGGATAGAAGACCTCCGGTGGTAAAGGTTGTGGCTGTTAAAAATGAAGGTATTGATGACCTTGTGAATGAAATCAAGGAGCATATGAATTACCTTAAAGAAAGCGGAAAATTTATAGAAAGACGAAAGAACAATTTAAGATTAGAGGTTGTAGAGCTTATAGAAGAACAACTAAGAAAAATTGTTATATCACATACAGACAGAGAAAATAAATTGGATAGTGAAGTAATAGAAATATTGAATAAAAATAAGAATGTTTATGAAGTAAGAGATATGTTTTTAAGAGCAATAAAATAGATTTTTATGTCATCCTGAGCGATAGCCCTCAGAATGATGAAGGAGGTTATCATGGTAAATAAAGTAGATCACATAGGTATTGCAGTGAAAAATTTAAATGAAGCGTTAAATTTTTATGAAAATATACTTGGATTAAAATCGGCAGGAACAGAAACTGTGGAAGAGCAAAAAGTTAATGTAGCCTTTCTTCCAATAGGCGATACTGAGGTTGAACTTTTGGAATCAACAGAAGAAGACGGACCAATTGCAAGATATATTGCAAAAAACGGTGAAGGTGTTCAGCACATAGCTTACAAAGTTGATGATATAGAAAAAGCAATAGCAGAAATGAAAGAAAATGGAATCAGAATGATAGACGAGAAACCACGCTATGGAGCCGGAGGGGCAAAGATTGCATTTTGTCATCCAAAATTCACACATGGAGTTCTTATAGAGCTCTGTCAAAGAGACT
>JAQVRY010000087.1:2848-6196 GCA_028700795.1 Tissierellia bacterium
AAGGGAGGAGATAAATATACTAAAATATTGATATTCATAGTATCAACGAGGTATAATAAGTTTAATAAAATTAAGCAATTATAACAAAAGTTCAAATGAATGGAAGTGTCTATTTGACACTACGCTCAATACATTGGAGGTAGTAAAAATGACTAATAAGGCAGAAGATGTATACAGTAGAAAATTGAAGTTAAAACAAGGCGGCGGACCTAAAAGAATAGAAAAGCAGCATGCACAAGGAAAACTAACTGCTAGGGAAAGATTGAGCCTATTGTTTGACGAAGGAAGTTTTAGAGAAACAGGACTATTTGTAAAACACAGATGTACAGATTTTGGAATGGAAAAAGTGGAAGCACCCGGAGAAGGTGTGGTAACAGGATATGGGACAGTTGACGGGAGACTGGTTTATGCATATGCCCAGGACTTTACAGTTGTAGGAGGTTCCCTTGGAGCCATGCATGCACAAAAAATAACTTCAGTTATGGATTTAGCCTTGAAAATGGGAGCACCCATAATTGGGATGAATGATTCCGGTGGAGCAAGAATACAAGAAGGTGTGGATGCCTTAAGCGGGTACGGAAGCATATTTTACAGAAATACCATTTCATCAGGAGTAATACCGCAAATATCAGCAATAATGGGTCCATGCGCAGGAGGAGCCGTTTATTCACCTGCAATAACAGACTTCACGTTTATGGTAGATAAAACAAGCCAGATGTTTATTACAGGACCGCAAGTAATAAAGACTGTAACCGGAGAAGATATCAGTTCGGAAGCATTGGGCGGAGCAATGGCACACAACTCCATAAGCGGAGTAGCTCACTTCGTAAGTGCAAACGATGAAGCTTGTATACAGGAAGTAAAAAGACTATTAAGCTTTTTGCCGTCTAACAATTTAGAAACATCACCGATAGTGGAAACGAATGACGATTTAAATAGAATAGAAGCAAAATTAGACGACATAGTTCCTGAAAATCCAAACAAGGCATATGATGTAAAAGAAATAATAGAGACAATAGCAGACAATAACGACTTCATAGAATCACAGCCCTACTATGCTAAAAACATTGTAACGGGATTCATAAGAATAAATGGACAGACAATAGGAGTTATAGCAAATCAGCCAAGACATTTAGCAGGATGCCTTGATATTAATGCATCAGACAAATCAAGCAGATTTATAAGAACATGCGATTGTTTTAATATTCCGTTGTTAAACTTGGTAGATGTACCGGGATTTTTACCGGGATCAGGACAAGAACATGGTGGAATCATAAGACATGGAGCAAAAATGCTTTTTGCATATTCTGAAGCTACAGTTCCCAAGGTTACACTAATATTACGAAAGGCATATGGTGGTGCATACTTAGGAATGTGTTCAAAAGAATTAGGTGCTGATATGGTATTTGCATGGCCATCAGCAGAAATTGCAGTAATGGGACCTGATGGAGCAGCAAATATAATATTTAAAAGAGAAATCGAAAAAGCTGATAACCCAGAAGAAGAAAGAAAAGCAAAAATCGAAGAATATAAAGAAAAGTTTTCAAACCCATATATTGCTGCTGCAAGAGGATTTGTAGACGATATAATTGAGCCATCAATAACAAGACCCATACTTGCAAGCGCATTTGAAATGCTATCAAGCAAGAGGGAAACAAGACCGGCTAAAAAACATGGAAATCTTCCGGTATAATTCTATACAAGTAAAAATAAAAGAGGTGATTCTATGCTATTCAACGAAACGATGACAATGGGAGAGAGATTTGTGAGTAGTCTTGCGATAACTGTACTAGGAATGGTAGTAGTATTTTCAGTACTGATTATTATAGCTTTTTCTCTTAATATGTTAAGAATATTTTTTGGAGATAAGGTAGAAAAAAAAAAGCATGATGATGAGAAAAAGTTAATAAAGACAGAAGAAAGTATTAAGACAATCCAAAACAACTCAAAATCGGAAGTTGACACAGATTTAATAGCAGTGTTGTCAGCAGCAATTGCAGCTCAAAACACAGATGAAATAGTAGCAGTGTTGACAGCAGTAGTCTTAGCTCAAAGCGGCAAGAGCACAGAAGAAATAATTATTAAATCAATAATGCCGATTAAACAAAAGAGTAATGTCTGGTCATCGGCAGGCAGACAAGAACAAATGTTAAAAACAATATAGCATAAAGGAGAATAAATAATGAAAACATATTTAATAACAGTAAATGGCGTTACCTACGAAGTACAGGCAGAAGAAGTAAGAGGGAATCAACAAATAATACAACAAGTAGTACAGCAACCTGCACCAGCTCCACAGCCGGCAGCAGCACCTGCACCAGCTCCAAAACCGGCACCGGTTGTTAAGGAAGCGCCAAAGCCAGTACCAACAGGAGGAACTCAAATAACATCCCCAATGCCGGGAAGCATATTCAAACTTAATGTTAAACCGGGAGATTCTGTAAAAAAGGGAGATGTAGTACTAATACTAGAAGCAATGAAAATGGAAAATGAAATATTTGCAGCAGAAGATGCAGTTGTTTCATCTGTAGAAGTAAAAGAAGGAGCAACCGTAAACACTGGAGATGTATTGGTGATACTTGAATAATAAACATGACTAGAGTGTCAAAAGACACATATAATTGCTTTTGACACCTTGATCATTTCATATTAATTAAAGGAAATGAGGTAAGCGTAAATGATAAATACGTTGATAATGGGAATCAGTGGTTTCTTGGAAACTTCGGGATTTTCATCAATAACACCGGGACAAGTAATAATGCTAATAGTATCTTTTGTGCTTTTATATTTAGCAATTATAAAACAATTTGAACCCTTATTATTACTGCCAATAGGATTTGGGATGTTTTTAGCAAATCTTCCATTAGCAGGATTGATGGCAGAACCGGTGGGGGTATTCGGAGAAGAAGGGTTTCAAGCAGGAGGACTGCTTTATTATTTATACTTGGGAGTAAAACTTGGCATATATCCACCACTCATATTTATGGGCGTGGGAGCAATGACAGATTTTGGACCATTGATTGCAAATCCAAAGAGCATATTATTAGGTGCAGCAGCACAATTTGGGATATTTGCAGTGTTTATAGGAGCAATACTTTTAGGCTTCACACCCCAGGAAGCATCTTCAATAGGTATAATTGGAGGAGCAGACGGACCTACAGCAATATTTTTAACTGCAAAGTTGGCACCACATTTACTAGGACCAATAGCAGTAGCGGCGTACTCATATATGGCACTTGTTCCAATAATCCAGCCGCCCATTATGAAGGCACTTACAACCAAGAAAGAAAGAAGTGTCGTAATGGAACAATTAAGACCTGTATCAAAAAAAGAAAGAGTAATATTTCC
>JAQVRY010000088.1:0-2650 GCA_028700795.1 Tissierellia bacterium
GCAACTGCAGCAATTTTAGGAATTATAATGCACAATGCCAGTGTCGAAAAAATTTTTAAAAGAGTTTTCAAATCCGATGCCCACAAAAATGCAAAAATTGCTATGTTAATTTTTTTATTTTTGATTGCCGTTATCAGCTATTTTATTAGGCTAAGATTCATTCTTTTCTTGTTATTGGATTTAGCTTCAATTATTTTATTTACAGCAATAGCATTAATATATTCAAAATCAAACAACCGACAGGAGTAAAAAATGCTTAAAAGATTTATATCATATTACAAGCCGGTAAAAAAGATACTTATTACCGATATGCTTTGTGCCTTTGCAGTGGCAGTATGTGATTTGTTTTATCCCATGATAACAAGAAACATAATAAATATTTATGTACCAAATCAAAAGTTTCAGCTTATGATAACGTGGCTTGTTGTGTTAGGACTCATATACATTCTTAAATTAGGACTTAATTATTACATAACATATTATGGTCATATTATGGGTGTAAAAATGCAGGCTCATATGAGAAAAGACATATTTGAACATCTGCAGGACCTGCCCTTTGTATTTTTTGATGAAAACAAAACAGGAAGCTTATCATCCAGAATTATAAATGATTTAATGGATATTTCAGAACTTGCTCATCACGGACCTGAGGATTTGTTCATATCCTTGGTAATGCTTGTAGGCTCTTTTATTATGTTAAGCACAATCAACCTGCCTCTTTCATTGATTGTATTTTCAATTGTTCCTCTTTTGGTAATTGTTGCAATGAAGCTTAGAATCAAGATGGAAGATGCCTTTATGGAAACAAGGGTTACAATAGGTGAAGTAAATGCAACCATTGAAAACAGCATATCAGGTATCAGAGTTTCCAAAGCATTCAGCAATAAAGAAAATGAAATAGAAAAATTCAATAAAAATAACAGTAAATTTCAAGAAGCAAGAAAAAAAGCTTACAAAGTAATGGCAGAATTTCATGTTGGCTCATCATTTATATTGGACATTTTAAATATTGTGGTTTTAAGTGCCGGTGCCATATTCTTTTTTATGGGGATAATTAACTTTGGAGATTTTGCGGCGTTTTTATTGTACATAGGAATCTTTTTAAACCCCATAAGAAAATTAGTGAACTTTGTTGAGCAATATCAATCAGGAAAGTCAGGTTTTAAACGATTTGTTGAAATAATGGATAGGGAAATAGAAAAAGATGACCCTAGTGCGGTGGATATATATGATGTAAATGGTGAAATAAGCTTTAAGGATGTATCCTTCGCTTATGATGATAATAAGGAAGTATTAAAGGATATAACATTTGATATAGAAGAAGGCAAAACAGTTGCCTTTGTTGGTCCGTCAGGAGGAGGCAAAACAACCCTTTGCCATTTAATACCTCGTTTTTATGAGATAGAAGAGGGCAGTATCTCTATCGATAATATTGATATTAGAAAATTTACACGCAGGTCACTGAGGAAAAATATAGGAATTGTTCAACAGGATGTATTTCTTTTTACAGGAACAATTCTTGAAAATATTCAATACGGAAAATTTGAAGCCACCAAAGAAGAGGTTTATCAAGCAGCAAAAAATGCCAACATACATGATTTCATAATGTCATTGCCTGAAGGATATGAAACTTATGTTGGGGAAAGAGGAGCAAAATTATCAGGGGGACAAAAACAAAGAATTTCAATAGCAAGAGTATTTCTTAAAAATCCACCCATACTAATATTGGATGAAGCAACCTCCGCTCTTGATAATGCTACCGAACTTTTAATACAAAAAGCCTTGGAGGAACTATCAAAGGGGCGAACCACAGTGGTTGTTGCTCACAGATTATCTACAATAAAAAATGCCGATGAAATTATAATATTAACAGACCAAGGCATCCAAGAAAAAGGTGAGCACCAAGAACTATTGGAGAAAAACGGCTTCTATGCGGAATTATATAATTCGCAATTCATTAATTAATAAGGAGAGATAATGAAAGTAACAATAGTGGGTCATTGGGGAGGATTTCCAAAGGCAAAAGAAGCAACCTCCGGATATTTAATAGAGCATGATGATTTTAAACTTCTTTTAGAATGCGGCAGCGGAGTTGTAAGCTCAGTGCAAGAAATAACAGATATAAAGGATATCGATGCTGTATTGATAACCCATTATCATTATGACCATTGCTGTGATATAGGACCCTTGCAGTATGCAAGACAAATCAAAACACAACTTAACCAAATTAATAGTCCCCTGCCTATTTATGCACCTGAAGGAGAATTTTTTAAACTTCTTAAATGGGAAGACTATACTTTTGGTATAAGCTTTGATGAAACCAGTAATTTAACTTTGGGACCCTTTGAAATAAGCTTTATAAAAAATATTCACCCTGTTGAAGCATACAGTGTCAGAATAAAATGCGGCGATAAAGTATTTTCATTTACTTCAGATACTTCATATTTTGAAAATTTGGAAAAGTTTTTTTCAGACTCTGATTTATTGATTTGCGAATGCAGCTTTTATTCCGATATGGATGGCACAAAGGCAGGGCATCTTAACAGCTCACAAGCAGGAATACTGGCAGAAAAAGCGAATGTAAAGAAGCTTATACTTACACACCTTCCTCATTTTGGTGAATTAAATAATTTATTGATAGAAGCAAATG
>JAQVRY010000088.1:2750-6171 GCA_028700795.1 Tissierellia bacterium
ATATAATCTTTTTCTTTCTTTGACGGAACTCCAATTACATTGCGATTGGTGCTTCGCATATACGAAATTATAAGGTTTTCTCCTACAGTCATATTTGGTGCTGTTCCCTTCATGGGATCTTGGAAAATTCGTCCTATAAAGGATGCTCTTTTGTGTTCAGGCATATAAGTAATATCTTCATCACCCAATATGATTTCTCCCGAATCACAAAGTATAGAGCCGGATATAGCATTGAACAAGGTGGATTTGCCTGCTCCGTTGCCTCCTATTATTGTTACAAATTCTCCTTGTGAAATGTGAAGATTTATATTATTCAATGCTGCATACTCATCCAAACTGTTTTTGTTGAAGGTCTTATTAACTGAGTTGATTCTTAGCATATTTTCTTCCCCTTCCCATTCTGTTGATTTCCATTTTCCTTTTGAGATTTGGCAGTGAAAGAGCAGTTATTACTACTATTGCAGAAATTAACTTTAAATATGATGGAGGGAAATTTGTAGTCAAAATCGATGCAATTATTAATCTGTAAATAATAGAGCCAATAACAACTGACAATAATCCCATAGTAATATTATTGTCTTTAATGATTACACTCCCAATAATTAAAGAGGCAAAGCTTATTACAACCATTCCGGAGCCCATATTCACATCTGCAGACTGCTGCATTTGAGCAACCAATGCCCCCGACAATGCAACTATTGAATTGGACAGTGCAAATCCTACAACTTTAACAGAATCCGTATTTATGGAGGAAGCTCTGCACATATCTTCATTATCACCGGTTGCCCTTAGTGAAAGTCCTAAAAGTGTTCTGAAAAACCAGTTCAGTATTATGAAAACTACAGTTATAATTGCTGTAAGTACTATTATTTTATATGTCCTTCCCCCAAAGTTTTCGGCATAAGTAAAAATATTTGTTTTATTTAAAAGCGGAATATTTGCCTTGCCTCCCATTACCATAAGATTTATGGAATAAAGACCCGTCATTGTCAAAATTCCTGCCAAAATAGGTTGTATGCCCATTTTGGTTTGCAGCAATGCTGTAATAACACCGGCTATAGCTCCCAAAGTCAATGCGGCAACAATTCCCACAACCGGCATGCCTTCAAAAGTAAGCATGGCAGATGCAGCAGCCCCAAGCACAAAGCTTCCGTCCACAGTCAAGTCTGCAACCTTTAATATTCTAAAAGATATATAAGTTCCAAAGGCAAGAAGTGAATATACAAGCCCTAATTCCATTGCCCCTATAAATGCTGTTAAACTCATTTTTTCCTCCTGTTTTTACTGATAATTGTCATTGCTAATCCTTGGATATCGCTCAGAATTATCACGTGTTAGCCACACCACGGTAAACGAATGTTCCAGTTCATGGCTTTAGATCTATTCTACTATTTGAAATTCCTCCAATTGTTTTTCCGATAATTCAACACCAATTTTATTTGCCGTTGTTAAATTAACTACTGTTGCAAATTCACTCAATGTTTCAGTCGGTATATTTGAAATTTCAACACCATCGATAACTTTTTTAACCATTTCAGACACCTGTCTGCCAAGAACGGTGTAGTCAATTCCCACAGTTGCAAATCCCCCGTCTATTACCATTGAATCTGCACCAGTATAAACAGGTATTCCTGCCTTTTGTGCTTCAGCCGAAAGTATGGGCATTGCAGATGCTACGGTATTGTCGGTTGGAGTAAAAATTGCATCAGCCTTTTCAAGCAATGATTGAGATGCCTGCAGCAACTCACTGGAATTTGTTATTGTTGCCTCCACATATTCAATTCCCTTTGAATCACAATATTCCTTGGCTTTATTAATTGCAGATAATGAATTTGGTTCGCCTGTGTTGTAAATAAAACCAAAAGTTTCTATATCCGGCGTTAATTCAAAAGCTAAATTAAAAATTAACTCTACATCTATTGCATCAGACACTCCTGTTACATTTGCTTCAGGGTTGTTTACATCCTTTATTAATCCTGCATCTATGGGATAACTTACTGCCGCAAATATTATGGGGAGCTCCTTTGTTGCTGCTGCTGCACTTTGAGAAGCCCCTGTTCCTATAGGAATAATTACATCCATCTTATCCCCAATAAATTGCGATACTATAGTATTGATATTTGAAGGATCTCCCTGAGCATCCTTGTAGATTATTTCAACATTATCCTTTAGTCCCTGCTCTTCTAATCCAATTATTATATATTCTCTTATTTGGTTTAATGATGGGTGTTCCACAGGTTGAATTATACCTATTTTTATTTTTTCATTGTTTTTTGTATCTTCCGGCTGCTCTGCATCGTCATTCGCTTCTGTTTGTTCTGCCGAAGACTCTACTTTGTCTTTTGTTTTTGCGTCTGTCGCACATCCTGCCAATACAAATAGCATTGCCATAATTGTGATTATTGATAATAATCTTTTCATTTCTATTCTCCTAAATTTTTATTTACAAAACTCACAGACTCATTCACAAAACTTGCTCCTTGTAGCATGATTTTGGAATTCAGTGCGGTTGAATACAAAAAGCCCGTCCTAATAAAAGGACAGGCATAATTCCTGCGGTACCACCTTAATTGACTGATATCAATCCACTTTAACAAAAATGCTAACACATTTTCTGCCTTGTAACGTAAGCACACGTTTCAGATACTTAGGTAGTAACCCTGTTCACCTCACCCTCAGCGATCCATTTGTCTGTACTGCGTTCTGCAGGCTCTCATCTTTCCCTGCTCTCTGTAAGTGCACATATAGTTTAATCTTCGCTTCAACGGTTTGTTTTGTATTATTGAGTGAGTTTATCACTAATCTTATTGTTTGTCAATAATTTATTTTTTTGGCTAAGTGATTAACAATATATATCCGAAAATTCGATTATAGCACTTTCTACAATATTACATATTAAGGTATCTACAATTTTAAATTCTGAGGTCTCCGGTATTGTTATGCACGGAATTTCAACAATGAATTCACTGCCCTTGGAAGGTCGGCTTTTTAAATATATATTACCACCAAGCTTATTTACCAATAATTTAACTAACGAGAGGCCTATCCCGCTACCCTCATGCTCTCTTCTTAATGACTTGTCCACCTGTTCAAATCTGTTAAATATGTCTTTTTGCTTATCAACCGGTATTCCGATTCCATTATCTTTAACAGAAACATTAATCTCTTCATTCATATCATGCACCGATACTAATATTTTCCCACCTTTTGGTGTAAATTTAATAGCATTAGATAATAAATTCAATATAATTCGTTCAACATAATCAGGGTCGCATGATATTACCTTTTCTTCAATATCCGTATCAAAAATAATATTAATATTTTTGCACTTAGCAAAATCTATAACAGAAGAAGTTATTGATTCCACAAGGTTTACTATATCTAAGTTTTTTCTATGAATTTCTAAATAATTGGCATCAAT
>JAQVRY010000014.1:0-11451 GCA_028700795.1 Tissierellia bacterium
TACAGAAAAGTCGCCTACGATTGCTATCTTAAATTGATAGTTTATCTCCATAGGTTCTCCTTATATTTATTCACTTATTATTCTTTTAACTTTCGCTTTTCACTTAATAATTTTTCTTTGTTAATTCTTGTATCATCCAATAAAAAATCTGCCCATTCAAGTTCAAGTTTATCAGTTTTTTCTTGCCAATACAAGAGGCGGTCATAATAGAAATTTATCTTATCGCTTATCGGCTTTGAATAGTTTTCTTTGCCATATTTTAATACTATTGATGTTAATTCGTACATAGGCAAACCTATAGCATGTGTTTCCACATGCACAGTAGCACCAGCATGACCAATTGCGTGGCACAAAGCTCCATATTCTTCATCATTAATTTCTTTTGCTACTGCATGCGAATCTAAAATTGCCCGTTTTGCTGCAGGCATTTTAATTTTACCCCTTGCCCACTCCTCACAAAGTTCCAAACAAATTCTTGGTCTTCTTTCATAAGGATACTTTGCTTCAAATTGCTCCAAACTGGTTGTTGAACAATCCAAAGCCCATTTAACAAGAGCCCGGTGATTTTGTAATTGAATTAGCTTTATCAAATCGTGTAAACATTGACTATCACGTGAAAACAATATTTTATTTCTTTTCTTTAATTTGATTTCAACATCTGAATACATCTTTACTTCCTTTATTCATTAATTTAAAGTATACCTCTCTAATATCTTTGTTTTTATTATACTACAATTGAACCATAATATAAATTCTTTTTAATTTATATTTCTCATTATTCCAACATAAATGTTCTATATTTCATTATGTAACATAATTCGTAATTCAGATCACAAGTGGATAGCTAGTATATTTTAATTGATAAGAATTCAATAATAGTATATAATAAATTATAATAAAATTGAAATTCAAGAGACAAAAAGAGGAGGAAACAATGCCTACAATAAGTATGTTTTATGGAATTATAATTAGAATGTATAGAGAACTTGGCGGAAAACATCATGTGCCTCATATACATGTTTTGTACTGTGATAATGAAGCGATATTTGATTTTGAAGGAAACATGATTGAAGGCAGTATTCCAAGAAAACAGCAACAATTAACAATTGCCTGGATTTTAATACATCTGGAAGAATTGAAAGCTAACTGGCAGCTTTTATTAAACGGTGAAGAATTTTTTAAAATTGAACCATTAAGATAGAAATGGAGGTGCCCTATGTACCCGCGACCCAAAGAAGTTGAATATATTAATGACTATAAACTACTTGTAACTTTTGATAACATGGAAAAACGTATATTTAATGCTGAAGATTTGTTAAATGACAAATGGTTTGTTTCATTGAAAAATAAAAGTATATTTAAGAATGCAAGAGTTAAATATAAAACATTGGAATGGCCAAATGGTATAGATATATGTCCAGATGATTTATATGAATTGAGTAAGCCAATAACTACCTGTTAAGTTTTCAATTATGAACCAGACTTTTAGGGCATTTGATGGAAAGACATAAAAATGTCCATCCATCAAATCCTTAAATCGAACCGTATCCCCATACAGGAAAACTATAGTTGTAATTTTCACTATTTCCCCAATGGGAAGCGCATAACAAGTAACCCAACAGTCTGTCACCATCTACATATAAGGGGCCATAGCCGTCTTTGATAGCTTTCAAGGCATATAAAAAACGACAGGTATCTAACCTGCCGCCTATAACTAACATTAATTTAATTATGCTCTCTTTTTCTTAAATAACACTAAGCCGCATGCTAATACAAATGCACTTAGTCCTAAAATAGTGAATGTTGATATTCCATTCTTTTCAATTTCCTTTACAGCAGGAGCACTTATTGTTTCTGCATCCTCAACAACATCTATATCAGCCGGTGCACTAATATCCTCAACGTCACCTGTTACTCTAACTATTTGTGAATCATCTGCTAATTCAGCTGGATCTATTGGATTATCTGGACTGTATTGTAGTATTTCAGCTTGAATACCTTCAACTACCTTTACATTATCTTTTCCTAATAGTTTAATAACCACATCAGCATTTTCTGGTGTATATGGTGTTATTCCTACTTCAACATAATCATCAACTGTAGCTGTATGAGTAATGGATATACCCTTTTCTTCTAAATCCTTAGCATAACTTTGTTCGAATAATAATTTATCAATTTCGGCTTGCACTTCATACATTGCTTCATCAACTGCTGTTATTTGTATTGATACTGGTTCATCCAAATTTGTAGATGTCTCTGCAAAAGCAAATCCAATTGATGATACTGATAAAGCTAAACTTAATGATATTATTTTAAATAATTTTTTTCTAATCATAATAACCTCTTTTTAAAATTTTATTTTGAAGCTTACCATGGCCAATGGGATTTTTTTTACTTCTGATATATTAGACGTTAATAATTATAGAATTGTTTCATGGTAATTCCTGAGAAAATATAATATAATTAGATATAACTTAAAAACGAGGTGTGTCATGATAAATCAAAACAGATTAATAAAAACTTTTATGGAATACGTACAAATTGACAGTGAAACTAAGAACGAAAGAAGAGTAGCTGAAAGAATTATTAAAGATTTAAAAGATTTGGGATTTGAAGTTTATACTGACAGAGCGGGTGAGAAATTAAATTCCAATGGTAATAATGTATATTGTTTTATTCCTGGTTCTAATGAATCTGATGCAATGATGTTCAGTGCTCATATGGATACTGTTACTCCAGGAAACGGTATAGCTCCATACATAGACGACGATTATATAAAAAGTAAGGGTGATACAATTCTTGGAGGCGACGACAAGGCAGGCATCACAGCAATTATAGAGGCATTAAAAACTATAAAAGAAAACAACCTACCTCACAGACCAATTGAAATAGTTTTTACAATCTGTGAAGAAGGCGGATTAAATGGTGTTAAAGAAGTTGAGTTTTCTAAACTGACAGCTAAAAAAGGAATCGTTTTAGACAGTGGAGGAAGCCCCAGTCATATTATTACCGAAGCCCCGGGACAAACAACAATTTATGCTAATGTTATTGGAAAGCCATCTCATGCAGGTGCAAGTCCGGAAAATGGCATAAGTGCAATAATGGTCGCAGCTGAGGCAGTCGAAAATATGAAACTTCTTCGTATTGACAGTGAAACTACTGCCAATATCGGTACTTTTAAAGCAGTGGGCGCAACCAACATTGTTTCACCATTAGTTGAAATTGTAGCAGAAGCAAGAAGCCGCTCAACAGAAAAGCTTAAAAACCAAACTGATCACATGATTAAATGCTTACAGGATGCATGTGATAAATATGGTGCTAAATTAGAGTACAATGTTGAATATTGCTACTATTCATATATCTTAGACCATGAGGATGAACATATAAAATTAATTGAAAGTGTATGTGAAAAGATAGGACTTGAGGTGAAAAAAATACCTTCCGGTGGCGGAAGTGATGCTAATATATTCAATCAAAACGGTATAAAAGCAGTCAATATCGGAGCTGGAATGGAGCTTGCCCACACAACTGATGAACATCTTAATATAAAAGATTTTATTAACGCTTCAAAGGTAGTACTTGAAATTATGACTATGTAAATATTTGCATTAAAAAAGCATGTGATTACATGCTTTTTTAATGCATTTGGCATTTCAAGGTCCGTCCCCGGAATTCTATTAACTATGATAAAACTATTTTTTCCGGGAATTTGTTTCCTCTTAAATATGCTTCCACTGTCATTTTCTTTTTTCCGGGCATTTGGATTTCTTTAAGGATTACAATTCCGTCTTTTGCTTTAACAAAGATTCCTTCATTGTTTGCTTTTATTATGTAGCCCGGTTCATAATTAGAATCATCTTTTATGTAGGATGATTTATATACTTTTATGGTTTTTTCGTCCATAGTAAAATATGCTGTTGGCCAAGGTGATAATCCTCTTATTAAGTCATGGATATTTTTTGCGTTTAAATTCCAATTTATCTTTCTGTTTTCGTTATTGAACATAGGAGCATAATTTGATAGTGAATCGTCTTGTTTTTTAGATGTTATTTCATTATTTTCTATCATATTTAATGTTTCTATTAGCAATTCTGCACCTTTTTGCATTAAAATATCATGAAGTTCTCCAACGTTCATATTTTCATCAATTTTTACTTCTGATTTTAAAAACATATCACCTGTGTCTAAACCAACATCCATTTGCATGGTTGTAACGCCTGTTATAGTTTCACCGTTAATAATTGCCCAGTTTAACGGAGCTGCTCCTCTTAATTTCGGCAATAGCGAAGCATGGACATTTATACAGCCATATTTAGGTAATGTTAAAATTTCCTTGCTTAGTATTTGTCCATAAGCAACTACAACAATTACGTCAGGATTATATTTTCTTAACACATCAATATTTTCCTGTTTTTTTATTTTATCGGGCTGAAAGATTTCAAGTTCTAAGCTTTCTGCTGCTTCTTTAACTTCTGATTTCTTTAGTTTTTTCCCACGTCCAAATGGTTTATCCGGCTGTGTTACAACTAATACTACATTATGAGCACTTTTGTGAAGTTTTTCTAAAGTTGGAACTGCAAAACCCGGTGTTCCCATAAATATTACATTCATAATATCACCTATTCTTCATTTGCATCTTCAATTACTCTGTCTACAAACAATACTCCGTTTAAATGGTCAATCTCGTGGCATATGGCTCGTGCAAACAACCCTTCCGCTTCTAATTTTTCTATTTCATTATTTTCATTTGTATACTCCACTGTCACCTTCATAGGTCTTGATACTACTCCCTTTTTCTCAGGAACACTTAGGCATCCTTCCTGTGCTGATTGTTCGCCTGAATTGTTGATTATTTTTGGGTTAGCCATTTTATACACTTTGCCGTCTTCCACATCTATTACTATTACGCGCTTTAATATCCCTACCTGTGGAGCGGCAAGTCCTACACCATCAAATTCATACATTGTTTCAAGCATGTCATCCATTAGCATCCTGACTCTATCATTAACAATAGGAACTTCCCTGCTTTTCTTTCTTAATATCTCATCGCCTTCATATCTTAAGTTTCTTAATGCCATATTAAACCCTCCTAAATTGTATCCGTGTTAATATTTATGCTTACCTTTATATTTTCTATATCCTTTTCCATGTATACAGTCCTGAGTATTTTTCTTAGTTGTGATAAGCTGTGATTTGATGCCTTAATAAACAAATTAATTCTGTACTCATCATTTACCTTGTATATGTTGTGGGGTACAGGTCTGTATAACAATAAGCTTCTTTCCTTTACCATCACTTTAACAGCTTCTTTTACCTCTAAATATTTCTCATTGGCTGTTTTTACAACCAATTCCTCGTTTCGTGATATTAAGCATATATTTATTATATTAATAAATGGCGGAAATGCAAACTCTTTTCTTAATTTTAATTCCTGATGCAAAAAAAACTCATAGTCATTATTTTTAGCGGCATTTATGATATGATTTTCAGGCTCATAAGTTTGAATATACACCCTTCCTTTTTTGTTTCCCCTGCCGGCTCTTCCGCTTACTTGGGTTATAAGCTGAAATGTTTTTTCGCTTGCATTGTAAAATGGTAAATTTAGTATTGCATCTGCCGAAAGAACTCCCACAGTAGTTACATTTGGAAAATCAAATCCTTTGGCAAGCATTTGGGTTCCTATCAGTATATCAATTTTCTTGCTTTTAAAATCATTATATATATTTTCATAACAGTCTGTGTCAGTCATAGAATCCAAGTCCATTCTTTCAATTGATGCATGGGGAAATAATTGATTTACCAATTTTTCAACATGCTGTGTTCCCGCACTGAACTGCTCTATTTTATCACTTGAACACTTTGGACATTCATAAATCATTTTTCTTGTTCTTCCGCAATAGTGACACTTCATCACATTTCCCTTAATATGGTAGGTCATGGAAACATCACATCGTTGACACCTTACAACATAACCGCATTTTCTGCAGGATACGAAGCCTGAATATCCTCTCTTGTTTAGAAATAGTATTACCTGCTCATTTTGCTTGAGAGAATTTCTGATGCTTTCATACAATTCCTCACTGATTATGGTATTGTTACCCTTGTCAAGCTCAGCTGACATATTTATAATTTTCATTTCAGGCATATGGGCATCATTAACTCTTTTTTTCATTTCAATTAATTCTATTTGACCTTTTATTACCATGTGGTAGGTATTTAAAGATGGTGTTGCAGAGCCTAAGATTACCTTGCCTCCGTTCATATACGCCATCTTTACGGCAACTTCCATGGTGTCATACTTTGGGGATGTCGCTGAAATATAGCTGTTTTCATGCTCTTCGTCAATTACTATGACACCTAATTTATCAATGGGGGCAAATATGGCAGAGCGTGCCCCTATTACTATATCTGCCTCTTTGTTGTAAACTCTCAGCCATTGTATATACCTGTCTTTTTTGCTTAACTTTGAATGAAATACGGCTATTTTATTGCCAAATCTTTTTTTGAATCTGTCGATTGTCTGGGCTGTAAGAGAGATTTCAGGAACAAGCATAATTGACTGTTTGCCCTCTTTTAAGTATTCCTCTATTATATTCATATAAACTTCTGTCTTGCCGCTGCCTGTTACTCCATGCAGCAGAAATACTTTTTTGTCTGAGTTAAGAATTGTCTCACATGCATTTTTTTGCTCTTCATTTAAGCATAACTGCTTATTCAATTGAAGCCCTGCTTGATTTGAATAGTCTAAAATCAACCTTTCCTCTAATACATCCCTTTCTATTAGATTATTTATAACTGCCTTTGAAATATTCAATTTTTTCGTTAATAGGGCTATACTTACAGATTCGTGATTTTTAAGATATTCTATTACCTTTAACTGTTTTGGAGTTTTATTTATGTTGTATTCAGCAACTTCCTTGTTTTCCTTCAGCCTTACATGTTTTTCGTATACACTTTGAGTTTCGGAAGGTATCATCAATCTCATGGCATCAGAATATTTGCATATATATCTTTCCCTTATCCAAAAAATGATTTTAATCATTTCTTTCGTTACTATGGGTTTTTCATCTATTATATCAATAATAGTCTTAATTTTTTCCATAGGATAATCGCAGGTCGAATCAACGGAAACTATTAGTGCATCAATAATGTTTTTCCCTCTGCCAAAATTTACCTTGACTCTTTTCCCTTCTTGTGCAGAGCTTGTTAATGCATCCGGTACTCCGTATGTGTAAATTTGATCTGTGCTTTTAGAAATGTTGTTTAAAATTACCTGTACAAAAGCATTATACATATCTTCTCCATCTTAAGTAAAAAGAATTTCGCAGGCTCCATCACCAATTTGTTCACTCCCTCTGGTCGTGCAAATTGGGATTGTGCTGCGTCTGACCTACCAACTATTTTTCTGAAAAAACGCTCTGATAAATGGGGTTAGGTCATCAAAAATTAAATAATCAGTCATTTGACTGATTATCTGACTTATCCTGTGCCGTTGTTTCATCAATATCTGTTGTTTCATCAGCTGTCTTGCTATTTGCTGCCAATGTTTTTTTGTACTTGTCATAATCATATATGGCTTCAAACTTTTCATCATAGAATTCCTCAATGGCAATTGATACGGGTTTAATTGTTTTTGTTTTAATTAATGGCTCCGAACCTTCAATTATTTGTCTTGCCCTTTTTGATATTATTGTCACCAATGAATATTGGCTGTCAACCATTTCGTTTAATTTATCTATTGATATTTTTCTCATTTTACATCTCCCTAATTTTACTGATTATTTCTTTTTTTCTTATTACCCTGTTTTTTTCTGCCAATATTATATTTTTAATCTTTTTTGTTGCACTATCCACATGATCATTCAGCACAACATAGTCATATTGGAAAGCATAATTTAATTCCTCATAAGCTGATTCCATTCTCCTTAAAATCACTTCTTTTGAATCTGTACCTCTTCCTTCAATTCTGTTTTTTAATTCAGCTAATGAAGGGGGAAGAATAAATATGAACACTCCCATCGGATAATTCTTTTTAACTTGTAACGCCCCTTGAATATCTATTTCCAAAATTATATCATTCCCTGCTTTAAGCTGCTTAAACACTTCTTCTTTGGGTGTTCCGTAATAATTGCCGTAAACCTTTGCGTATTCAAGAAATTCGTCATTATCTATCCTATTTAGGAATTCTTCTTCTTCAATGAAATAATAGCTTATTCCTTCTGCCTCGCCTTCCCTTGGCTTTCTGGTCGTAGCAGATACGGAAACTTTCAGGTAACTCATTTCCATAAGAAGCTGAGCACAAATTGTGCCTTTTCCTGCTCCCGAAGGACCTGATATTACCACTAATAATCCTTCCTCCATAACTCACCTCTATTTAATATTGTGGTTCTCGAACCTCAGTGCCATTGTATCCGGTTGAATTGCCGATAAAATTATATACTCGCAGTCAGTTATAATTACAGCCCTGGTTTTTCTGCCGTAAGTCGCATCTATTAGTTTGCCCTTTTCACGGGTTTCCTGAATAAGGCGTTTTATAGGCGCCGATTCAGGACTTACAATTGCCACTATTCTGTTTGCCAGCGCTATATTACCAAACCCTATATTAATAGTATTTGACGTATTTGACATATTTACTCCTATTCAATATTTTGTACTTGCTCTCTTATTTTTTCCAAATGATTTTTAACTTCAATTACAACTTGTATAATATCTAAGTTGCTGACTTTAGAGCCTATGGTATTAATTTCTCTGTTCGCTTCCTGTATGATAAAGTCAAGCTTTCTTCCGATTGTCCCTCCGCTGTCTAAAGCATCTGATAATTGTGCCATATGTGAGCCAAATCTTACAATTTCTTCGTTAATATCGCTTTTATCGGCATAAATTACAATTTCATTGTAAAGCCTGTTTTCATCAAGTTCATGTGCGCTTCCCAATAACTCCTTAATCCTGTCCTCAAATTTAATTTTATAGTCTTCCACTATTGTATGGGAGTTTTCAGATATGACTTCCATTAATTCAAGAATTTTTACCATGCTCATGCTAATATCAGTCTTTAGCTGTATACCTTCTTTCACTCTCATCGACAGCAAATTTTTCACAGCCTCATTCATTGCGCTTTCTAAGCAAATACGAAGCTCATCATCATCAGGATTATCTTCATTTGCAATCAAAACATCCTGAAATCTGATTATTGTATCAAGAGATGGGCTTCCATTCATTCCTAACTCCAATTTAATCTTATCAATGGCATCCTTATATTGCTTGGCTAAAGCCAAATTCGGCAAGATAACTGTGTCTGATTCACTTATGTAATCAATGTTGATATATACATCTATTCTACCCCTTTGAATGCTGTTTTTCAAGATTTTTCTTATATTATCCTCAAAAATACGCAAATGTCGGGGGGTTTTTATATTTATATCGCAATATCTGTTATTGATAGCTTTTATTTCAGCCGTAATGCTTCTTTTGCCGTCATTGTGTTCACCTTTGCCGTAACCGGTCATACTAAATATATTTGCCATTTTTCTCTCCAATTATTTTGATTGTTATTGTTTGCATATTGTTAATACTAAGTAGTCTTATTAATATCTTTATTGTCCATTATAACATTAAAACCTTATTAGTAAACAAAAATAAATATTTTCAATGACATAAATAAGATTTTACGGTACAATAATATCGAAACGGAGGTTTTTAGATGTCTTTAGACGGTATTTTTTTAAGTAGTATAACAAATAATTTATATAGTAATTTAATCGGCGGACGAATTGATAAAATTTATCAGCCTGATAAAAATGAAATAGTTATATCAATAAGAAACAAGGGAGAAAACTATAAATTGCTGATGACTGCCATAAGCAGCAGTCCCAGACTTCATATCACAAATATAAACCGGAAAAATCCGGAGCAGCCTCCAATGTTTTGCATGCTGTTAAGAAAGCATCTCATTGGTTCCCATATAACGGATATAAAACAAATAAACTTTGATAGAATCGTAGAAATTACATTTGAATGCAAGGATGAATTAGAAACAACTGTCAATAAATCTCTGATAATAGAAATAATGGGAAAACACAGCAATATTATATTTGTAAATGAAAACAAGAAAATAATTGATTCGCTGAAAAGAATTGCCGAAAATGTAAGCTCTGTCAGACAAGTATATCCGGGGCTTAGCTATGTGTCCCCTCCCGGCTCTGATAAAATGAATCCTTTGGAAACTACCAAAGAATTATTTATTAAGGGAATTGAATCTGTTAATTCCGGAGTATATGTATTTAATTTCCTTTATAAATATTTTACCGGTATAAGTCCTTTTATTAGCAGGGAAATTTGTAATTTGACTGATTTAAACGAAAGCACTTATTTAGGTGAATTGGACGATTTGAAGAAGGAAGAGCTTTGGATTGCTTTCAGCATGATAATAAATAAAGTAAAATCAAATGATTTTTCATTCAATATTTATTATGATGAAAATCAAGATTATTACGGGTTTTATTGTATGGAAGTAGAACATTTAAAAAATTACACCAAGAAAAACTACGCATCTCCCGGTGAATTGTTAGATGAGTATTACTGTGAATTAGACAACAAAAATAAAATTAACCAGAGAGTTACAAGCCTTTTAAAAAGTATTAATACGAAAATTGACAGGGACAATAAAAAGGTTGAAAAACAAAGAAATGAACTGTTGAATGCTGAAAACAGGGAAAAATATAAAATTTACGGAGAGCTTATCCTTGCAAACCTGCACCAAACTCCCGAAAATCATAAATTAACCGTAATAAATTACTATGACCCTGAACAAAAAGAAATTACAATACCTTTAGACCCTAAACTGAACTTATCACTTAACAGCCAAAAATTTTTCAAAAGGTACAATAAGCTTAAAAAGGCTGAAGAAGAGCTTCAAAAGTTAATTGCGTCAACACTTGAAGAAATTTCATATTTTGAAAATATTTTATATTCCATCGAAGCATGCGATATTGCTGAGGATTTAAATGAAATATATGATGAACTTTTCGAGGTTGGATTCATAAAAAGAAAGGCAAAGGTTAAATCAAAGGAAAAGGCTAAAATTACTGCCTATATTTCTTCTGAAGGTCATGAAATTTTAGTTGGAAAAAATAATCTTCAAAATGATATGATTACTTTTAAACTTGGCAAAAAGGAAGATTATTGGTTCCATTCCAAGGGAATTCCCGGCTCTCATGTTATAATAAGAACAAACGGTGATGAATTAGCGGATGAAGAATATGTGGAAGCAGCACGAATTGCCGCATATTACAGCAAAGGGAAGAAATCCGACACCGTAGAAGTAGACTATACAAAAAAATCAAATGTAAAAAAACCTTCAAATGCAAAACCAGGCTTTGTAATTTACGACACAAATTATTCAATGATTGTAAAACCAAACATTGACGGGATAGAAATTAAACAATAAGAATT
>JAQVRY010000014.1:11551-24006 GCA_028700795.1 Tissierellia bacterium
TATTCCAATTAGCACTATATTTTCAACGCCCTTATTTCTCTCTATAATTTCATGTGCAATTCTAAATGCTGCTCTTTCAATTGCTTTTTCATCCATTATTAACGCTTTGATATTCATAATACCCTCCTTGAACAAAAATCTTCAGCTAAAGCCCTCAGAATTATCACGATTGTCATCCTGAGCAATAGCGAAGGATCTCAGGTTTTTAGATTCTTCACTGCCTTCAGAATGACGCTAGGCGGGTTATTCATTACAATGACGAGAGCAATGTCTGTTGAATTAATAGCAATAACACTAAATTTTAATCTTTTTCAACACCTTTAAAAAATAATCCGGTAATTCGCTTTCAAATTCCATATACTTGCCGGTTGTCGGATGAACAAATCCTAAAATTTTCGAATGCAGAAGCTGTCCTTCCAAACCAAATTTATTTGACTTACTCCCATAAACATCATCCCCAACTACCGGATGGCTTATATGCTTCATGTGCACTCTTATTTGATGAGTTCTGCCGGTTTTTAACTTTAACTTCACCAAAGTATAATTACCGTATCTTTCAACCACCCAGAAATTTGTTATTGCTTCCTTGCTGTTCTTGTTTGTTACGGTACGTTTTTTCCTGTCTTTTTCACTTCTCCCTAAAGGGGCATTAATTTCGCCTTCATCTTCCTTGATATTTCCTTGAACTAATGCATAATAAATCCTGTTAATTGAATGTTCCTTTAAGCACTTAGCTAAAAAGTTGTGAGCTCTGTCATTTTTAGCAACCAACATCAAGCCGGAAGTATTTTTGTCTAATCTGTGAACAATTCCCGGGCGCATAACCCCGTTAATTGTTGATAAGTTTTTAAGATGATACATAAGTCCATTTACTAAAGTACCTGAATAGTGTCCTGCAGAAGGATGAACTACCATTCCCTGAGGTTTATTTACAACTGCTAAATCGTCGTCCTCATAAACGATATCCAAAGCTATGTTTTCAGCCTCCACATCCAAAATTACAGGAGGCGGAATTACTGCTTTTATTTTATCGTTTATTTTAACTTTATAATTTGCCTTTACTCCTCTTTCATTAACGGTTATATTTCCATCACCAATAAGCTTTTGTATGGAATTTCGTGATTCACTCAACCTTTCCGAAATATACACATCAATTCTTTTGTTTTCTACATCTGAAATTAAGATGATTTCCTTATTATCGTCACCTGAAACTTCCATATCTTCAAAGTCCTCAGAATCATCGAAGTCATCGAAATCATCTGTATTTTCTGTATTGTCATAACTTTTAATAAATGCGTTTTCCTCGATATCATTTAAATCATTTTCAAATTCTTTCATCGCTTCCACTCATTTCAAACTTGTTAAACAAAATTAAAATTATCATAAGTATTGTTCCACATACTACAACGCTGTCAGCTATATTAAAAACAGGAAAATTATAAAAGCTTCCGAATCTTACATCAATAAAATCTATTACATACCCTAAACGGAGCCTGTCAATAAAATTGCCTATTGCACCTCCTGCAATCATAGCAATCGACAATTTAGATAACTTTGACATATTCTTATTTTTAAAATAAATTACTCCTAAAATAATAAGCATTATTACAGTAATAACTAAAAAGAATATCCTTTGATTCTGCAGTATACTAAATGCAGCACCTCTATTCTCCGCATAGGTAAAACGTAAGAAATTTCCTATTATTTTTATTGATTCGCCGTTTCTTAAAACATCTGCTGCCCAAAACTTTGTTAATTGGTCAGAGACTATTGAAAATATTATTACAAATGCTGCTAATATATTCATAACTACTACTCCTGTTAAATATAATGCTTAATTTGAACTTTTTGCTTTCCACTTTTTGTTGTACCGTATATTCTATATATTTTAAACCGCCCTGTCCTGCTGATTGATAATATGTCTCCTTCTTTTAATTCTATGCTGGCTTTGTCTTCAAGAATATGATTAAGCTTAACACTTCCCGATTTTATTAAGACAGATGCTTTTTCTCTTGATGATTTTGTAAGGTGCTTAACAATATTGTCAATGCGCATGGAGGAACTGATAATATTCAAAATTTCATGTTCCTGTTCTTTAAAGCTTACTTGGTTTATGCTTATTCTTTCTGTTTCTATTCTATTATGACCTATTTTATCCAAATTGTAAATTATATAATCAGCAATATCTGAATGGACAATTATATCCCCGTAATCATCATAGACATAAATATCCCCTGTCTTGCTTCTTTCAATACCTAAGGACATCAATGCACCTAAATAATCCTTATGGCTTAACTTTTTGAATTTAGACTTATTTCTAATGCGAATTCCCGAAATAAATTCATTTTCATCTATTTCAGAATATTGTGGGTATAAAATGAAAACTTTCCTCTCACAATTTTCATATGAGGGGAAAATTTCAAATTCTATATCATAACTTTTTATTACCGGAATACTTATTTTAGCAGTATATGGATTTATGAATTCAGTTATTGCGGCAATATTATTTTTGTTAACATATAATGCTTTGTTTTGAATCCTTTTAACCGTATTTTTTGTTTCATCATCCCTGATGAAATCAAAATATTTTTCTAAGCTTTTCATTTTTCTCCTTGTAGCTTGTATTTTGGCATCTCGCAGTCTCGCTCCAGGGCGTCTTGCAGTCTCGCTCCAGGGCATCTCGCAGTCTCGCTGCACAATTTTGTTTGCTCCTTTTGTCGCACAAAATTGGCGCTCGTTGCGAATGACCTACCGCTATTTTTTCTGCGCTTTAGCTTGAAAAAATAGGGTTAGGGCATCTTATATTGCATATACCAATCTTTGTAATATGTTTAAAAATATAATTGCTAAAATGGGAGAAAAGTCAATCATTCCCATGCCTAATCCTAATTTGTCTAAAATTGACCTAAATGGAGCCAGTATGGGCTCGGTCATTTGATAGATAAAGTAGGAAATCTTTGAAGTTTGTAGGGTTGGGAAAAATGATAATACCACCCTGATCAGTATTAATAAATCAATGATTCTTAATAGTGATCCAAGAGCTACCTTAATAATATAGAACATAAACGCTCCTTATTTACCGTAGTAATAATTCCTTTCATATCTGTCGCTTAATCTTCCGTCAATCTGCACATTGTTAGGAGCTAGTACGAATATTCCGTTAGATACTTTTTGTATGCTTGCTTCCAATGCATACACGGCACCTTTGATAAATTCGAATACTTGCTTTTGATCCTCAAGTTCCATTCCTTCAATATTAAGAACCACAACTTTTCTGTTTTTAATTTCATCAACAGCTTTTGTGCAATCCTCATATTTTTCCGGCTCACATATAAAGACTTTCATATCAGTGTTTGAATGAACCTTAATCACATTGTTTCTTTTTGTGTAGGTTTCCATTCTTTCATTTCTGTTTCTGTCTGTACCTTCAGAAACAACTTCCTCCTCCTCATAGTCTTCTTCCAAGTCTGTGATGCCAATAAAGTCCTTCACTCTTTCCATCATGCTCATTTACTCTTCCTCCTTATAATTTCTGGCTCCAAATATAGCTGTTCCGATACGAATAATGTTAGAGCCTTCTTCAATAGCAATTTCATAATCATTTGTCATGCCCATGGACAAATAATTCATTTCTGTATTTCTCAAGTTCATAGTTGAAATTTTATCGTATATATTCTTCATTTTTTTGAAAACCCACCTTACATCTTCAGGGTTCTCGCAAAATGGGGCAACTGTCATCAATCCAAGTACTTTAATATTTTCAAACTGCTCCATACTTGTTATAAAATCATAGACATTTTCTTCATTTATACCGAATTTACTTTCTTCTTCTCCAATGTTAAGTTCAATGAGCACATTTGCAATCAAATTGTTTTTTTCTGCTCTTTTATTTATTTCTTCTGCTAAACTTAAACTTTCCACCGAGTGAATAAGTACCGTTTTATCTATTATATATTTTACTTTATTCTTCTGCAAATGACCTATCATGTGCCATTTTACATCTAAATCGCTAAGCTCATCGTACTTTTTTATCAGTTCCTGTACTCTGTTTTCACCAAGGTTATTAATTCCTGCATTAACAGCTTCTTTTGCTCTTTTTGATTCCACAGTTTTGGAAACAGCTATCACTGTTATATCTTTCGGATTTCTTCCGATTTTTTTGCAGGTATTTTCAATTTTCTTTGTAATATCGTCAATATTTTCTCTAATGCTCAATTTTGCCTCCTAATCTGCAATTTGACCTTCATACACCTTATCAGGCTCAAGTATTACTTTATCAAATATTTTAATTGTAGGATATCTTTTTTCTCCAACTGTTATTATATTCCTCTCATTTATACCAATGTAATCACCCGGAAATACTACTGAGTATTCTTCATTGCTGCCTAATATTTCAACAGGGAAAAACTTGATTATATTGCTGGCATCTTGGACATACACGCCTTTAATACTATTAACTTCAGTCAGTGCTTCGTTTTTTATTTTCAGTCCTTCATATGCTGCTGTAATAAGTTCTATACTTACGTATCTCTTATCATAAACCTTGTAGAAATAGTCATCAAAATACAATACTAATACTGATTCTTCGCTGCCATAATTTATTTTTTCTATATAACCCCAGACTATATGCTGATCCCCATCTGATAGTATTCTAACCTTTATGTATTTATTTTCTTCAAATAGTCTTGCTTTTTCATTATTGACGGTTACAATTATGTAATACTCAAAATTCCTGATTATTTTGTAGAAACTTTCATCTTTTTGAACAGCCTCTCTTTTATCCTTTAATGAATATTCAAGCCTTACAGCGCTGCTTGGTGTCATATCCATAACATTTTCATATTTGTAAATATCCTCTAAGCCATCGATTTTATAAGAAATAATTCCAGCACGGTCTGAGTAATATGGAACCTTATGTGTTGAAACGCTGTTTGCTAAGTTATTTTTCATTTCAATCAGCTGACTAATTGAAAGATCTTCATATTTGCCGCTGTAAAAATCATTATTAGTCATTTGTTCGACTATGCTATACATATTCTGCAGATCATTATTCAATATACTTATTTGTAATTCATTTTGATAAGCAGTAAAATTTTCTTGTGATAAAACTTGACCGCTGTTTTCTAATTTCTGTATGGCAGATTGTATTTCGGCAATTTGTCTGTTTACTTCAGCCGAATCCGCATCTGTATTTATATCTGCTATAAGTTGTCCTTCCTTAATTTTTGTACCTTCTTCATAATAATACAAAACGTTGCCATCAAGGGTTGCACTGTACACATTTTCATCCTTGACAACAATACCTTCAGCCTTAATAACATCCTCCAAAATTCCGTTTTCTGCTACCATGAAGTCTGCAGGTGATTTGAAATTTTGAAATACATAAATGGCTATAACAACAAATGCAAAAGAAAGAAAGAAATTTTTTAAACCAAAATTTTTTCTTGCCACTATTAATCTCCAAATTTCTTCTTATGTAATAATCACAAAGGACAAAGCCTTTGCTTATTGATTGTATTTGCACACATTATATCATAATCTTCATATTTTGTGCAAGCTATATTAACTGTTTTTCAATAAATATTGCAATAATTATTAAAATTAATCAATATATATGACACATTTTTCTGCTTATTTATTTTTTTCTATCAATTTTATCCAATTCTTCCCTTATACTCAGTGCCACAGGATCATGTGGAGCTATTTTTAACGCTGTTTGAATATCTTCTTTTGCCCTGTCAGGTTGATTGTTGTACAAATAAGCTACTGCTCTGTTACAAAATACTTCACAGTTACCGGGGTCTATGCTTAACAGGGTTGAGAAAAGTTCTTCTGCTTCAACATATTTACCTCTGCATATTTTACACAACCCTAATTCATTTAATGTATCCTTTTGATAATTCTCAATCTTTAATACGTTCTCAAAGTATGTTTCTGCAATATCGTATTCTCCCATAGTCCTGTAAGCAAGACCTATGAAAAACAACAAATTCCACCACCCGCTGAAATCCTTGACTAAGGGCAGCAACAGCTCCAGCGCTTCGGCGGGTTTTTCCTTTAATACAAGAGAGTACCCATTTTCATAATCAACATAAGGTTTTAATTGAATTAATTCATTTCTAATTTCTTCTATTCTTAAATCATCATCATCTATTTCCTGATGTTTTTGCCAAGTAAGTTCGGCCTTTATATATTGCTGCTTCCTTTTATAATAATAACCTAATTTATAGAGTGCCAATGAAAATTTATCATTGTAGTCAAGGCATTTTTCATAATATAAATTGGCTTCTTCCAAGAAATATTGACTTGCATGATTTTCTTTGTTAGAATGCTCCATTCCCATTTTCTCCAAACAAGAAGCATAAATAAAGCAGGTTTTTTCATTTTCTTCATTATTAATTAAAGCTTTTCCGTAAACCACGCCGTCTTCTGCTTTAATGTCGTTATTAATACAGTAAATAATATAGGGCAGAAACTCGAAATCGAGCTCTTTAAACATATCATTATAATCCTGTATATATTCAAAACTACTGTCAGTTCCAAAAATATATATTATCCCGTCAATAATGTTGTTCAGTGTTATTCCGTCTATTTCATCTTGTTTGTTTATATCTTCCAAGAGCTTTTCAACCCTCACAGGTACAGGCAGCTCCTTTTTCGCAATATATGTTTTATCTTTATAGCTTACAGCTGCACCTTTTTTTAAGGTTATAAATGAAATATCATTTCTTTTATTAATATAAAACTCTTCAAAATACTTATCCCTTTTCATTTTGCCTCCTCTATATTATTAACAACATATGTTTCACATCTGTTAAAAGTATTTTCCTTATCTCTGTATACAAATAATATGATATTTCCTCCGATTTCTATAATCCTGAAATCATTTATAACTTTCCCTTCCATTGAAGAGAAGTATTTATTTTTGAAATCTATATCATTTACCAAATTCCGCTTTAAACTTTTAAATTTGTCTTCAGACTCTCTGTTTAAATAATCCGGCAATTCTTCGTATTGGTTGTTAAATATATAATCAAATTTTAATGCTTGTATAAATTCATCGTTCATCTTGTTAATATGTTCCATATAATCATACAATATTTTGTAAAGCTTTTTCCTTCTATGTGCCTGATTATATAAATCATATTTCTGCCAATAATCACTGAATGAGCTATAAAACTTAAAAGCAGAATCAGGAAACACATTGTTGATTATATATTTTAAAGAATTGTTGAAGTATTTTTCATTATAATATTTATCGACCAATTCTTCAATGTTTTTTAGCTTCAGCAATTCCTCCAAGCTTATATATTTCGTGCAAATTACTTCGTATGGTGCTTTTGCCCTGTATTTGATTTGGTGAATCTCTCTATCTTCGTATATTTTGGTTCCCTTCAGCACTTTTAAAAATCCGAGCTGAATTTTCTCCGCATTAAGATTATGTATTCCGTCAAAGGACCTTTTGAAGCTTTCATAGTCTTCATAGGGAAGCCCTGTTATCAAGTCCAGATGCATGTGTACATTGTTATTTTTGCCTATTTCTTTAATTACGTGGCTCAATTTATCCTTGTCCATGTGTCTGTTGATTTCACGCAAAGTATCTTCATTCAATGACTGAACACCAATTTCAAACTGAAACATATTAACCGGCATTTTACCTATGAAGTTTAAAAATTCATCATTAATAATATCTGCAGTTATTTCGAAGTGAACTGTTATGTTATTTTTATTGTTCTCTGCTATATACTGCATTATCTCCATGGAACGCCTGTAATCTGCATTGAATGTTCTGTCCACAAACTTTATCTGCCTCGCCTTTGTATTTAAAAGTTTTTTTAAATCCTTTTTTACTCTTTCCATTGAAAAAAACCTGATTCTTTTATCTATGGATGACATGCAGAAGCTGCAGCAAAATGGACATCCCCTTGAAGATTCATAATATATTATTTTATTTGTAAACTCTTCGTCCGACTCATAGGGGTAATTAATTATATCAAGAGCTTCAATGAGTTCTCTGCTTTCGTTTATTATTACATCATTGTTTTCTTTAAATGCCAAACCCTTTATTTTATGAAGATTTGGATTTGGATTTTTAACTTCTTTAAGAAATTCTTTGAATGTTTCTTCGCCTTCTCCAAAAATAATATAATCAATGAATGAATTATTTTCCATCATCTTTTCAATTTCATATGAAACCTCAGGACCTCCGTATAATATCTTGGCATTATTCCTTGATTCCTTTATTATATATGAAATCTCATTTATGTATTCAATATTCCATATGTAGCAAGAGAAACAAATAAGAGCTGCGTCTTCAGCCAAAATTTCTCCCAATACGTAATCTAATTTTTGATTTATGGTAAATTCTTTAATTTCAATATCAAAATTACTGCAATATTTTTTTAAATATCGCACTGCCAAATTCGCATGAATAAATTTAGAATCAAGAGTTACCAACAGAATTTTCATATTCTAATCCTCATATGCCCCGATTTATTACTGACTATTGCTTCTTTTTCTGTTCTTTTTATAACCTTGCACCTTCCTAAAAGAGGATGGTTGAAAGCCGGATATTTTAAGCATTCCTTAATATCCGGAATCTTATCCGATATTATTAATTTTTCAGGGCTTATTGAACCTTTTCTAAGTTTGTACAAATATTTTGAAAAGTTGTTTAATATGTCCGAGTTGTTTTCGTTTAAATGTTTTAAGCTATTATCGCTTGAAGATACCAATTCATTATCAATTGCAGCTTTCTTTTCAAATATATAGTTTAATACCTTGTTGTTGTTAATATTATTAACACCAAACAACATAGGCTCAGCAATCATTTTTATTCTTTCTTTTTCAAAATCAATTATGTAATTCTTATCTGTTTCTATTTGATTTTTTGCTAAAAAGCATTTGATTGAAAGATTTATAAGTCTTTCCTTAGATACTTCCTCAATGCTTTCGATTTCAGCGTTATTCATAAATTCATAAATTGCAGATGAAATTAACAAAGCATTTAATATGGTATTTTTATTTAATGTGTAGAATAAAACTACTTTCATAACCTCATCGATTAAATTTTCCCACACAGTGTTTGATAACACTATTGGAAATATTTTAAATTCTAAAAGTTCATCATTCATATTTGACGGCTTCTTATTTTGCAGCCAATAATCAATTGTTTCATCATTGCCATTCATATAATGTGCAAATAACTCAATTTCCTTTTTGTACCTCTCTTTATCAAAAAGGCATCCTATATTATCTTCATATGGTATGAGACATTTTAATGTAATCAAAAAAATCTGAAACTCAATACTGTCTGTATCATCAAAGCAGAAATTTAGCAGCTCGTTTATTCTATATTGCATATATTCTCCCCAAAAAAAGAATCCGCAGTATTAACTGCGATTCAATTATACAATTAATTATTAAAATTATCAATTGCTTTAATCAATTCTTTAAATTCTCAAATTCTTCTTTATAAATGGATGCAAATTGTAAAACTTTCGAAGAATAATCACTTACACCTCTTTTATCATTTGATGCTAAATAGTTTTCAAGTCCTTGCTGCCCCCTGTTGTATGCAGTGAGAGCCTTATGCATGTCCTTATTGTAAACTCTGTTAAGATATTTAAGCTGTGCAATGGTAAGTTTTAAATTAAATTCCGGGTTTAAAAGCATCTCATGATTATATGAATATCCTAAATTTTCTGCAATAATCTCAGCTGTATTTTCCATAAGCTGGCCTAGACCCAACTCACCTTCTACTCCTATGGCATTGGGATTAAAACTGCTTTCTCTTTTTATTAAACCCAATACAATAAACGGGTCTACGTAGCTTTCCTTGCTTTCTTCAATAAGAAATTGACAATGGTCGTATTCTAATCCCGTCACAGCTTGTGTATATCTAATTAATTTTTTTTCAAGAATGAATGAATCTTTGTAATCATGAATATATGATTTTATTATTGGTTCCTGTGATAATTTGTAATAATTTTGTTTATCTTCTGCTGCTGCAGTCATACCGGTATTTATCATCATAAAGTAAGAAAATATGCATATGACTATTAAAATAGTCATGTAATTCTCTCTTTTCATAACACACCTCCTTGTCCTACATTAATTATAAAGTAAATTTAATTTATGCTCAATGTAGAAACCTGAAATGTATTGTTGAATAGTGAGATAATTTGACGTTTTCGTAAAAAAAAGGTGCTTAAAAAAAGGGAACGCTCAGCGTTCCTAATTATTCTACATTTTTTCCGGTGCTTCCATTCCTAAAAGTTTCATACCCTCTTTAAGCACTGTATTAACAGTTAGTGTAAGAAGCAGTCTTGCTTTTTTAACCCTTTCATCGTCAGTAATAATCGGGCATTCATGATAGAATCGGTTAAATTCTTGTGCAAGACCAACAATGTATCGTGTTACCATAAACGGCTCGTATTTGTCATGAGCATTTAAAACCGCTTCCTTAAAACCTTGCAGTTTTCTAACTACATTGAATTCTTCATTGCCTGTAAATACAGAATAATCCACATCATCATTTATTTCTATATCGGCTTTTCGAAGAAGACTGCAGGTTCTTGCATATGTGTATTGCACATAAGGACCTGTTTCACCTTCAAAGCTTAATGTTTTATCCCAAGAAAATACATAGTCTTTGATTCTGTTATTGAAAAGCTCTTGGAATATTACCGCACCTATTCCAACCTGCCTTGCAACCTTCTCTCTGTCTTCCAAGTTTGGATTTCTTTCATTAATAATTTCAGTAGTTTTCTCAATTGCTTTATTTAAAACATCTTCTAAAAATACTACTCTTCCTTTTCGTGTAGCGATAGCTCCGCCTTCCAAGCTTACAGTTCCGAACATTACATGCACACAGTCATATGCCCAGTCATATCCCATTAAGTCAATAATTTTTCTCCATTGGTCAAAATGCAATTTTTGCTGCGCACCGACAACGTATATATTTTTGTAAAAATCATATGTATCTTTTCTGTATTTTGCAGCTGCCACATCTCGAGTTACATAAAGTGTGGAGCCGTCGCTTTTTTGAATTAATGCATCAGTCAGACCGTATTCTGAAAGCTCTACTATTTTTGCTCCTTCTGAATCCTTAAGCAAGCATTTGTCTTCTAATTCATCTATTATTGCAGGCATTTTATCTGAATAAAAACTTTCACCAGCTAATGAATCAAATTTAATGCCGAACATATCGTATACGCGGTTGAATTCTTTTAAGCTCACTTCTCTGAACCAGGCCCATAATTCATGCGCTTCTTCATTGCCTTTTTCTAATTGCTTAAACCAATATCTTGCTTCTTCCTGGTATTCCGGATGCGTTTCAATTTCCTTGTTGTATCTTACGTAAAGCTTTAAAAGTTCAGGTATGGGGTCCTTTTCTATAGCTTCAATAATTTCAGGAGTTGCCCATTTTTTATATGCTGAAATAAGCATTCCGAACTGTGTTCCATAATCCCCCAAATGGTTTATTGCTACAGTATTATAACCCATGTATTTATAAATATTGTATATGGCATTTCCTATTAAGGTTGAACGTATATGACCTATATGAAATGGTTTTGCAATATTTGGAGATGAAAACTCAACTATTACTGTCTTGCCTTCTCCCACATTTGTGCTGCCGTAGTTTTCTTTTTCTTCAAAAGCTTGCTGCAGTATTTTTTTTGCAAACTGAGATTTATTTACAAAGAAATTTACATAGGGACCTGCACTTTCAATTTTTTCAAACTCATCTACTGCTCCAATTTTTTTAACCATTTCATTTGCTATTGCTGCAGGTGAGCTTCTGTATTTCTTTGCAAATTTGAAACACGGTACCGCATAATCTCCCATATCAGTATTAGGCGGTATCTCTATTAATTGAAGAGCATCATCCATTGACAGTTCTGTTTCTATTGATGTGAAAATCTCAGCTACTTTTTCCTTAAAACCCATTCTTTCCTCCACGATTATTACATTTATTTAATATAATTCCATCCGCCTCAATCATTGGCGGACTCAGCTATCCCAGTGTGACCCGCGGTTTATACTTATATGCTCGTTATAAGTCAAGCTCGGTTTCACCATCTCCCTGGGTTATATGCCACTTTTCATGACCTGTTATTTCATCTAATGTTACTTTGTCAGATAAAATATGAGCAATCATCATATTGTTTTTTGGAGGCTTTCTCGTTATCATGAATCCATTCTTTAAAAGAACATTCCTGTATTCACCGAAAAGACCTGTTCCTACAACAGCATATTCCAGTCCATTATCATAGCAATATTTTGATATACCGTTTGCTAATGTCTTTATGTATCTTTCATTTGCAGGGTCTGTAAAAAATTCTACCGCAGATGTCATTTTAGAGCCGTTTGCAACTGCATTATGAAGTATCGCAAAGCCAATAATCTCTTCGTTAAGCTTTGCAAGAACAGTTACATAATTAATGTCCGGT
>JAQVRY010000089.1 GCA_028700795.1 Tissierellia bacterium
ATGGAATTTGGAAGGATAATTTATGATTCGCTTCCTTTTATAAAAAATAATCCGGAAATATTCGGTGAGCAAAATATATATAATTCAAAAGATGAAATAACAGGTACCTTGGAAAAACTATTAATCAATGCTTCTAAATATACCATTGAAGATATTTATTCTATCGTTAAGAAATTCAATGGAGTGATGATTCCTGCCCATATTAATAAGATGACCAACGGTATTCTTGGAGTATTAGGGTTTATGCCTATTAATCCGAAAATAGAGTTTGTAGAAGTATATTCGAAAATGTCTATTGACAATAAGATAACAAAGAAATATAAGGTGCTAAACAATTCAGATGCTCATCAGCTTATTGATATAGCTGAAGCGGTAAATTATTTTGAATTGGATGATATCGAAGAGATATATGAGTATTTATTTGGATGAATGTCCCCGTATTTAATAAAAGGAGGGGGGACACACCTTCAAAATCGGGTTATCCTTTGAGGAATAGCTTTTGAAGGAATGTCCCCATACTTGGAATTATGAAGGAAATTTCCATGCACATATTGGATATAGCAATGAACAGCATTAAAGCTGACGCTTCATTAGTTGAAATAAACATAGAAGACAGTATAAAAAATAACCGGTTGATGATAACTATTGCTGATAATGGCAAAGGAATGAGCGAAGATGTTATAAACAGAGTAACAAATCCCTTTTACACAACTCGCAGTACCAGAAAAGTAGGATTAGGAATTCCAATGTTGAAAGAAGCTTGTGAGAGATGTAACGGTTATTTAAAAATCGAATCAAAGATAGGCGTTGGAACTAAGGTTTTCTGTAATTTTGAAAGGGATAACATAGATAGAGCACCTCTTGGAAGTATGGGAGAAACAATTATGGCAATTATTAACTCCGGTGATAATTTTGAACTTATTTATACTCATAAGACAGATACAGGTGAATTTATATTTGATACAAGTGAAGTGAAAGGAATGATTGAAGGAATTGATATTAAAGACATCGGCGTTTTATTATGGATAAAGGAATATATTAATGAAAATGTAAATATTGTTTTAGCAGGCAAAAATTGATAAATTATGTTCTTGCTTAATTTGATAAATAATGATAAAATTTATAAATAAATAAAAAAGGTGTTTAAAAGTCGAAAACAATCTGTTATAATCTTTATGTTTTAGATTATAACTTTTTTTATAATTTATAATTATTAATTTCACGAGGTGGTATTATGAGCACAAAATTGTTTACATTTAAGGGTGGAATTCATCCCCCTCATAATAAGTCTTTTACACAGAATGTGCCAATAGAAGATGCACCGGCTCCAGACATTGTTGTAATTCCATTGTCACAACATATTGGAGCACCATGTGATTCTTTGGTGGCTGTAGGAGATAAAGTAAAAGTTGGACAAAAAATTGGCGAATCAAAAGCCTTTGTTTCAGCGCCAGTTCATGCAAGCGTGTCCGGAACAGTAAAGAAAATTGAAAATCGACAAGTACCGGGCGGAGCGAAGGTAAACAGTGTTATTATAGAATCCGATGGTAAATATGAAGTGCATGAATCAGTTCAGCCAAAAGGCCGATTGGAGGATCTTTCCAAAGAAGATATACTTTCAATAATCAAAGAAGCAGGCATGGCAGGAATGGGAGGAGCAACTTTCCCTACACATGTTAAGTTAAGTCCTCCAAAAGACAAACCCATTGACACATTGCTTGTAAATGGAGCGGAATGCGAGCCATATTTGACAGCTGACCATAGAATTATGTTGGAAAAACCTGAGATTGTTCTTCTTGGCACAAAAACTATTATGAAGGCTTTGGGAGTGAGTAAAGCTTATATATGTATCGAAAACAACAAGCCTGATGCAATTAAAACATTAAGGGAAATTGCTAAAGATGAAGAAGGTATTGAAGTTGTATCAATGGTAGCTAAATACCCTCAAGGTGATGAAAAAAGATTAATTAATGCAATCACCGGAAGAGTTGTTCCTTCAGGAGGTCTTCCAATGGAAGTTGGATGTGTGGTTGAAAATGTTGGTACCGTTGCTACAATTGGAAATGTAATAAAGACAGGTATGCCTTGCGTTCAAAGAGTTGTAACCGTAACAGGAAGTGCTGTTGAAAACCCTAAGAACCTATATGTAAGACTAGGAACTTTATTTAAGGATTGTATTGAAATGTGCGGAGGTTACAAAGAAGAGCCGGGGAAAATAATTAACGGCGGACCGATGATGGGAATTGCACAATATACTGACGAAGTCCCTGTTATTAAAGGAACATCAGGAATACTGGTTTTAAATAAAAAAGAAGCAAATATTCCAGAGCATTCAAATTGTATTTTATGCGGTAAATGTGTTGATGCTTGTCCTGTTAACTTAATGCCTTATAAAATAGGGAGATTTTCTTTGTTGAGAAATTTTGACGGTGCTGATGAATATCATGCAACTGATTGTATCGAATGTGGTGCGTGTTCGTATGTATGTCCTGCGAAGAGACCACTTAAAGAATCAATAAGTGTTGCAAAAAAAGAGATTTTAACTAGACGAAAAAAGGCTAAATAGGAGGAAATATTGATGGAAATTAAATTGATTGGTTCATCGTCACCTCATATTAGGTCAGATGAAACAACACAAAAGATAATGCTTGATGTGATAATTGCATTAATGCCGGCATTGGCAGCAAGTATGTATTATTTTGGATTTAAAGCAATGGTATTGGTTTTGGCATCCGTAATATCTGCAGTTGTTACCGAATATTGTTGTCAAAGATTTATGAACAGACCTATAACCGTTACAGATTTAAGTGCGGTTGTAACAGGAATACTCTTAGCATTTAATTTACCTGCAGAAACACCATGGTGGATAGCTATTGTTGGCTCTGCATTTGCAATAGGAATAGTAAAACAGGTATTTGGCGGATTGGGATTTAACTTTTTAAACCCTGCATTAGCGGCAAGAGCATTTTTAATGGCTTCATGGCCTCATTATTTATCAGGGGGTTTTATTGACCCGGCAGTTGACGCAGTTTCTTCTGCAACACCTCTTGCATTGCTGAAGGGGACAGCTTCCGGGCAGCTACCGTCATTATGGGATATGTTTATGGGGAATATACCGGGGGTTATTGGAGAAACTTCGGCAATACTACTATTAGCAGGCGGGATTTATTTAATATACAGAGGAACAATTAAATGGATAATCCCTGTATTTTATATTGGTACGGTTGCCGTAATTGCTTTAATTACTGACGCAAGCACTTTACCTTACCACATATTGGGTGGAGGATTAATTTTAGGTGCATTTTTCATGGCAACAGATTATTCAACAAGTCCTGTTACCGATAAAGGTAAAGTTATCTTTGCTGTTGGAGCAGGGTTATTAACAATGTTCATAAGAAAAATGGGCGGATATCCCGAAGGAGTATCATATTCAATACTTCTTATGAATATTTTAACTCCAATGATAGATAAATATATTAAACCTCACGTATTTGGAGTTGCAACAGGAGGTAAGAAAAATGAAAAATAATTTTGTAAAATTAGTAAGTATATTATTTATAATAGCTGCAGTATCTGCAGGCATATTAGCTTGGTTAAATGATACAACAAAGGATATAATAGCTCAAAATGAAGCAATGGCAAGTATGGACCCAGCCATATTGGAAGCTGTTATGCCAGGCTCTGTAATGTTTTATGATTTTGAAGACACTGCTTTAATAGATACAGTAAAAGCTGAAAATAATAAAATAATAAATTTAATGACGGCAGTTGATGCATCTGATAATGAACTTGGCAAGGTAGTAAGAACATGGAGTACAGTTAAAGGGTTTAACGGAGATATGGAATTGTATGTTGGGTTCACTTCCGATGGTCAAATATCAGGAGTAAGTGTAATTTCTCATCAGGAAACTTCCGGTGTAGGTTCAAAAACTGCTGAACCTGCTTTTACAGAACAGTTTATTGGCAAGGATGCAAGCAGTGAAATTTCTTATAGTGATTATGACGCTGTTACAGGCGCAACTTACTCTTCAGAATCGTTTTTAAGTGCTGTTAACAATGCCATAAAAGTTTATTCGGATTATTTGAAATAGGAGGATAAAATGAACAAATTACAAATATTTAATAATGGTGTTACTAAAGAAAATCCTATTTTAGTTCAACAAGTTGGTATGTGTGCTACATTGGCAATTACAACATCACTTCTAAACGGGATAGGAATGGGAGTAGCTGTTATAGCAGTTCTGACAGGTTCAAACATAGTGATTTCTTTATTGCGTAAGTTTATACCCGATGAGGTTCGTATACCTGCATTTATTATAGTAATTGCTGCATTTACAACCATAATAGATTTATTGATGCATGCATATACATTTGAATTATATAAAGCATTAGGAGTGTTTATTCCATTAATAGTAGTTAACTGCATTATTCTTGCCCGAGCTGAAGCATTTGCTTCAAAGAACAGCTTGTCTGATTCTATAATAGACGGCTTGGGAATGGGTGTGGGTTACTTAGTTGCTATGATTTTACTCAGCTCAATAAGAGAAATATTAGGCAATGGCACAATACTTGGTTTTAGAATTCTTCCCGAAGCGTATGAGCCTATGATGATGGCTGTACAGCCACCCGGAGCGTTTATTCTCCTTGGATTGCTGATAGGCATCGTAAATTATGTTTCAAGAAGTAAGAAAGCTTAGGAGGTAAGAAATGGATTTAGTTAGTTTATTTATAACTTCATTTATAGTTAATAATATTATATTTATGCAGTTTTTAGGAGCATGTCCTTTCCTTGGAGTTTCTAAAAAAATTGATACAGCAGCTGGTATGGGTATTGCCGTTATATTTGTTATAACATTAGCATCCATAATAACATTCATTATTTATCATACTATTTTGGTTACTTTTGAATTGGAATATTTGCAGACAATAGTATTTATACTGATAATTGCTGCGTTGGTGCAATTTGTTGAAATGTTTCTTAAAAAATCAGCACCGGGTTTATATCAGGCATTAGGTATTTTCCTTCCTCTTATAACTACAAACTGTGCAGTCTTAGGTGTTGCTATAAATAATATTATTTACGAATATGAATTTATAGAATCATTAGTTTATTCTGTTGGTACATCTGCAGGTTTCTTGCTCGCAATAGTATTATTTGCAGGTGTAAGAGATAAAGTTGATTATGCTGATTTGCCCGATTCATTGAAAGGCTCTGCTATTTCATTGATTACGGCAGGTCTTATGTCGGTTGCTTTCCTTGGCTTTTCAGGATTGCAACTATAGGAGGTAGATTATGGTTATAGTAAAAGCAGTTGCAGTCACTGGCGGCCTTGGTGCCATATGCGGACTATTATTGGCAGTCGCAGCTAAACTGTTTCATATAGATGTTGATCAGAAAATTATTGATGTAAGAAATGTTTTACCGGGAGCTAATTGCGGTGCTTGCGGATATGCAGGCTGTGATGCTATGGCTGAAGCAATAGCAAGCGGCAATGCCCCTGTAAACGGGTGTCCGGTAGCGAATGCTCAGGCTCATGCAAAAATAGCAGACATTATGGGTACTACAACTGAAGAAGGAGAAAAAAACGTAGCTCATGTTTTATGTCAAGGATGTGACAGCTTGGCAAAAAAGAAATATGAATATCGTGGAGTAAAAGACTGTAAGGCAGCAGCAGCTGTCCAAGGCGGAAATAAGTCTTGTGACAAAGGATGTCTGGGATTTGGAAATTGTGTTGATGTATGCGATTTTGATGCTATTGAGATAATTGACGGAATAGCAGTAATAGACAAAGAAAAATGCACTGCTTGCGGCAAATGTATAGAAGAATGTCCAAAAGCAGTAATAGAATTCGTTCCTTACAAGAATAGTGTTATTGTAGGATGCAACAACAGAGATTTCGGCAAAGCAGTCAAAGATGTTTGTAAGATTGGTTGTATAGCATGTAAAATTTGTGAAAAGAACTGTCCTTTTGATGCAATACATGTTACAAACAATTTAGCTAAGGTCGACTATGACAAATGTACTCATTGTATGATTTGTGTAGAAAAATGCCCTACAAAGGTAATAGAAGGAGACTTAACTATAAAAAAACAGGCTATGTAGTATGACCTAACCCCAT
>JAQVRY010000090.1 GCA_028700795.1 Tissierellia bacterium
TCTTTTATCTGATAGTGAATATCCTCCAATTACAAATTCCTGTCTTTTATCACATTTAAGTTTTATCCAGTCATCATTCCGATTTCCACTGTAAATGGAATCAGGCTTTTTCCCCACTATACCTTCCATCCCTGCTTCACAGGCTGCAGCAAAGCTTTCCTTTCCGTATCCTTTCACATAGCGGCTGTAGTAAAGATTATTTGGTGCATCCTGCATTAAACTTTCAAGCTTTTCTTTCCTGTCCATTAATGAGTGTCCTCGAATATCCTCTCCATCAATGGCAAGAAGATCAAAGATAATATAAGTAAGGGTTTGGGGTTTCTGAGCTTTTAAATAGTTTTGCAAAGCCTGAAAATCTGTCTTGCCTGAGTCATCCGTGACAACTATTTCACCATCTAAAACCATTGCTCTCCCCTTAGCCAAGTCTATAAGTGAAGAGGCTATTTTAAAAAACCGTTTTGTAATATCATTACCGTTTCTTGTTATGAGTCTGACGCTGTTACCTTCCACAAATGCTAAAATTCTGTAGCCGTCATATTTCATTTCATAAAGCCACTCATCCCCTTCGGGAACAGTATTGGCTAATTTTGCAAGCTGCACATCTGCCTTGCTGAAAGGATTTTTGATGATCTTTTCCTCATGACCTTTTTCAATTTCAGCCATATTTCGTCCTGTTCTAATACTTGTGGTAAATTCAGACATTCCTTCATCATCCTTAACATACTCATCCTTTTCCTTTAATAGTAACCAATTATCCTTTGTTTCCCCTGCCTTACCTTTTAACCTTATCAAAGCCCACCTTCCCCTCAGTCGGCTTCCTTTCAGACTAAATTTCAGCATACCTTCACTGAGACCTTCATCCACATTCATATAAGGCTCCCAATATCCTTCATCCCAAAGCATTACTACCCCGCCGCCATATTCTCCCTTGGGAATAGTGCCTTCAAAATTCCTGTATTCCAAAGGGTGGTCCTCCACCTGTACGGCAAGCCTTTTGTCCTTGGTATTATAAGATGGACCTTTGGGTACAGCCCAGCTTAGAAGAACTCCATTCCATTCCAAACGCAAATCGTAGTGGTCTCTACCGGCTAAATGATGCTGGACAACAAATCTTAAACTTTCTTCGGATGTTTCTGTCCTCCCTTCCGGCTCAAAGGTTTTCTCAAAATTTCTTCTTTGATTATACTCGTTTAATCCTACAGTCATATTATGCAGTTTCCTTATCCTTCTTGGCTTTGTCTATACTTGCCTTCAAAGCTTCCATAAGGTCTATTACCTTGCCGGCACTTTCCGGCTCAGCAGCTACAACTTCTTTTCCAGATATCTTTGCCTCAATAAGCTCACGAAGCCTCACTTGATATTCATCCTTATATTTGGACGGGTCAAAGGGAGTATCCATGGAATTAATAAGAAGCCTTGCCATTTCGAGCTCCTGCTTAGCAACTTCAGGCTTAGTATATTGTTTTTGAATTTCCTTTACTTCATCTGCAAAAAACATAGTAGAAATAAGAATACCTTCCTCTCGAGGAATTATAGCCATCAATGTATCCTTGGTACCCATTACAGTCTTTCCTATGGCTATCTTTTGTTCAGCCATCAGTGCTGAGCGGAGCAGTTCAAAGGCCTTCTCCCCACCTGCCTCCGGTGCTGCCTGATAAGTTTTTTCATAGTAAACGGGAGAAATTTGATTCAGCTGAGCAAAATGAAGGATTTGAATGGATTTTTCCTTATCCGTCTTAATTTTTTCGATTTCTTCATCTGTGATTACAACATACTTATCCTTATCATATTGGTATCCTTTTACAATTTCTTTAGAAGTAATTTCTTTGCCACAATGAGCACAGGTTTTCTTATATTGGATTCGGCTGTTGTCTTCCACATGCAGCTGATTAAAGCGAATGTCATTGTCTTGGGTCGCTGTATACATTGCAATTGGAATGGCAACCATACCGAAAGTTATAACTGATTTTCGTGATATCACATAATCACCTCCAACGATATTGTTTCCAATTATGGTGTATGTATTCGATTAGCAACAACAAAAAAATGGCTTAGGTCATAGCCATTTGTATTTTTTGTCTATTCAATTGTAATTTGTGCTTTGAAGGTTGTTGAGCCTGTGTTTTCGTTAATTCCCTCTATGTATACACGATTATTCTCCACACCGGCAGTATCGGTATAAAGCTGTATGATTTCACCGGGCAACGCTTCATGCATGTAATCAATTTCAATTGATTTGATAGAGTATTTCTTGTGAGCTTCTAAGCTGAAACAGTCCATAATATAATCAATGTATTTAGCATTGTTTAAATGCTCGTTTATATCAATGTCACTGTAGCCAACGGTCTTTTTATAACTTATGTTCAAATTACCGATTGGTTTAATTTTGCCCGATGTACAGTCCAACGGTCTTTCCCTGTCAACCCTTGGGAATTCTTCTTCTATTATGCTGCACCTTCTCAATCTCCTTGTGCTGAAATCTATTACTACCCACTGGCTGAATGCCTTAGCAATTATATCCCCATACTTGTCATAAATTAAAAAGTTTCTGTTAAACTGTACCTTTTCAGGCTGTTCCGGCCAAGTTTCAATTGTTATTTCATCCTTGTATATTGGATATCTTATTACTTCAACCTTTACTCGATTTAAAACCCATATGATGCCGTACTTTTTTTTCAATACATCTCTTCCCACACCAATGTTATAGGCATGTTCAGTTGCCATGTCCTGTAAATATACAAATAACGAGCTTAGCTTAAGCTGTCGTCTAAAATCAGTTTCACTTACCTGTACTATGTATTTCTTTTTAAAAATCGCTTCCATCTTACACCTCTATCTGCTTTGAATCAGTCCCTTTTACTGTATTATTGCTACCCATTAAGTGTTCGACGTAATTTTTAGCATTTTTGATTTGTCTGTTAACATCATCGTATGAAGTACCGCCATAGCTGTTTCTGTTCTTTATGCAGTTATCTGCAGTAAATTGACTCAAGTCTTCAAGTTCAAAGGGAAAGCCTATTTCTTTTAAATCTTCTTTATTTACATCCGGAAATGTCTTAGATTTAAATTCACAATACTTTACTAATTTACCCACAATTTCGTGAGCCTCCCTAAATGGAATATCATGTTTAACTAAAAATTCTGCTACATCCGTTGCTTCTATAAATCCTTTTTTCAGATGCATTCTTAATACATCTTCATTAAAAGTTATATTTTCAAGCATTCTGGCAAAAATAAACAAAGTTCTATCCAATGTATGTATACTGTCAAAAAGAGCTTCCTTATCTTCTTGATAATCCTTGTTTAATGATAAAAATGTACCCTTTAAAACGGTCATAAGTGTTATGAGATTCCCTATGGTTCTTCCTGATTTTCCGCGAACTAATTCAGCTATGTCCGGGTTTTTCTTCTGAGGCATAATACTGCTTCCCGTACAAAAGCTATCATCAATGGTGATGAAATTAAATTCTTGAGAATTAAAAACAATAATTTCTTCTGCAAAACTACTTAAATTAGTCATGCATAAAGCAGCATTAAATAAATATTCTGCAATTCCATCTCTTGCTGCAACGGTATCTAATGCATTTTCTGTAGGTTCTGAAAATCCCAGTAATTCTGTTGTTGTAAAGCGATCTATGGGCAATGTGGTTCCAGCCATTGCACATGCCCCTAACGGATTTTTGCCTAATCGTTTTAATAATTCTTGAAATCTCTCAACATTTCTTCTTAAGCCTTGAAAATGTGCCATATAGTAGAACCCAACCGTTATTGGCTGAGCGTGCTGTAAATGAGTAAAACCGGGCATTATTTTATGCGATTCTTCTTCTGCCTTATTTACTAAAACATTAAGCAAATCTGTCAAATGTTTGATTGAATTATTAACAGCATCCCGTAAAAACAGTGTTTCATCCAATGCATTTTGGTCGTTTCTGCTTCTTGCAGTGTGAAGATATTTTCCGGCTTCTCCAACTTCCTTAGTGAGCTCTTTTTCAATAATCATCATTATATCTTCATCCAGAATATTAAGTTCAACTTCATTGTTTTCAAGCTTCGTTTCTACAATTGATAATCCCCTCAATATTTCTTGGCATATATCATTACTTATGATTTGCTGTTTTGCAAGCATTTTTACATGAGCCTTGCTGCCCATTATGCTGTGTTTGTACAGTATATTATCAAAGCTTATTGATTCATTGTAGTCGGCGGTATAGTTTTCCATAGTCTTGGAAAAACGACCACCCCATAAGTTTTTCATACTTTCGTCCTTTCAATTGTACAATTAATTCTTCCATTTATATAAAGTTTCTAATTATACTATATATTAACATAAAATTTAGGTCAATACCTTGCTGTAAAATCAAGTAGGAGGTAATTAATTATTTAAATTACCGTCCTCGCTGGGCGAACCAAAACAGGGAACCAAAAAGGTTCCCTTAGAGACTGTTAAAATGTGACAAGCAAATTAGTAAGCAATGTTACTAATGGAATTGCAATAATAGTTCTTTCAAGGAAAACTACGAACAAATGCCCTACATTTACCGGAACTCTGGATTTTAATACAATTAGCCCAACTTCAGTCATATAAATAATCTGTAATAATGTTGCTGCTCCCATTATGAATCTTGTTCTCTCAATCGGGAAGTTTGCCAACATAAGCGGTGGTATATACATATCGGCGAAACCGACTAAAGCCGTAGGTGCCACCTCTTTAGCTCCTTCAATTCCAAGAGCATTTAAATACCATTCAAAAGGAACTGATATTATATTAAATATTGGTGTAAATTCTACTAAAATCAATACTATAGTTCCCCAAGCCATAACAATGGGGATTAAGTCCAAGAACATGCTGGAATAAACATGAAGTCCGGATTTCAATACATCATTTATGGATGCTTCTTTAGCTCTGTGTCCGGCTAAATTCACTGCCCATTGCATTTTTGAAACTCCTGCAGGGATATCTTCATTAATTTGCTTGCCTGAAATTTCATCATAAGTATCAGGTATTTTAGACAGCGGAGGTATTCTTGGTAAAATTGCAGCTAAAACAAAGCCACCCAAAAGGCAGATTAGATAGAAAATCGTAAATTTGTGATCTACGCCGATAAGCTTTGCAATAACAAATGTGAATGGTATGGATACAAAAGAAAAGTTCATTGAAATTGTTGCTGCTTCCCTAGCACTGTAAAATCCTTTCTCGTATTGACCGGTAGTCAAAATTGCAGCAGCATTAGACGCCCCCAGCCATGAGGTCATTAAGTCAATCGCTGAACGTCCCGGAACAGTAAACAGCGGTCGTACTACATTTCTGACTAAGACACCAATGAATTCCATAATACCAAAATCGGTAAGTAAGGGCATTAAGAATGCGATACAAAGTACAACAGATACCAATGTAGATGATACACCAAGCATAGAGCCGCCGGTAGCACCGGATTTGATAAAGTCAGGTCCAAAATTGAAATAAACCATATAAACTATAATTAATCCTACAAATCTGCTTATTAAATACAATGGTGACGGTGAAAACAACTTATTCATTCGCTCATTTTTCTGTATGAATTCCGGCTTAAAAACCATATTTATTATAGTCATTATTGATGAGAATGTAATAAATACCAATACCAATAAACTTGCAAGATCAATAGTTTCAAGTTTCAATAAACCGGATACCCAATCAATAACTATACCGATGGGAATAGTAAATGTTGTTCCATAAGGAATCGGCACTAAGAAAAGAAAACCTCCTAATGCAGAAGCAATAATAAATTTCATTATACTATTCTTGTCCACAGGTTCTAATTGAACCACTTTTGTTTTATTTTCTATATCTTTCATATTTTATACTCCTTATTTACTTAAATAGCGTAATCTTTTCAATTCTGTCAAATGCTTCTTTTAATTTTTCCACATTAACGGTGCAGGCAATACGAACATAACCTTCTCCGCAAGTTCCAAAAGCATCGCCCGGAAGCATCAATACATGAGCTTCTTTCAAAA